>DASSPL010000278.1:0-3283 GCA_035699685.1 Burkholderiales bacterium
GACCGCGCGCTCGACTGGCTGCGCCCGGCGATGAAGATGTGCGCCAAGTACAACGTGGTGGTGCTGATCCATACGGGCGACGGCCCCTATTCGATCCCGACGCAGTTCTACCCGGTGATCCGCGAGTTCCCGATGGTCAACTTCATCATCGGCCACTTCGGCATCCAGACCGGCGGCAACTACTCGTTCGAGGCCTTCTGGATGGCGATGGACACGAAGAACGTCGTCTGCGAGTCGGGCTGGACGTTCCAATCCAGGATCGTGGAATTCGCCAAGGAGCTGCCGCGCCACAAGATCGTCTTCGGCACCGACTCGCCGCCGAACGAGCCCGGCATGTGGCTGCGCGAGCTGGAGGTGCTGTGCATGCCGCCGCCGCAGGGCATGAACCTCGACGAGGACGGCCTCGAGGACTACATGGGGAACAACATCGCCCGCATGGTCGGCATCAAGACCACGCCGCCGCCGCGCAACATGGACGAGGCGAAGGCACGGCTCAAGGACACTTACGCGGGGGTCAAATGATCAGATTTCTCGTTCTGCTCGCGGCGCTGGCCGCGGTTCCAGCCCTGGCACAAACGAATGTGCGCTTCCTGCACGAGTGGCGCTTCGAGGGGCACGTCGCTCCGTTCCTGGTCGCCCTGGACAAGGGCTACTACCAGGCCGAGGGCATCAACGTCAGCATCGACCCGGGAACCGGCTCGCTCGACACGATCAACCGCGTGGCGACGCGCGCCTACGACATCGGCATCGCCGACATCAACTCGCTGATCCGCTACCGCGACAACCCGGCCAACGCGCCGCTCAAGGCGGTGATGATGGTGTACGACTCGCCGCCGTTCGCCATCCTCACGCTGAAGAAGAACAACATCACCAAGCCGAAGGACCTGGAGGGCAAGGTGCTCGGCGCGCCGGCGGCCGACGGCGCCTGGGCGCAGTTCCCGATCCTGGCGAGGGTGAACAACATCGACATGTCCAAGGTGCGCGTCGAGAATGTCGGCTTCCCGGTGCGCGAGCCGCTGCTCGCGCAGGGGCGGGTCGACGCGGTGACGGCGTTCGGCAGCAACGCGCTCGGCGTCGTGGCGCAGGGCGTGCCGGAGAGCGAGGTGGTGGTGATGATGATGCGCCAGCACGGCCTCGACCTCTACGGCAGCGCCATCATCGCCCACCCGGAGTTCATCAAGTCCCAGCCGAAGGCGGTAGCGGGGTTCGTTCGCGCGCTGATCAAGGGCTTCCAGGACACGTTCCGCGATCCCGAGGGCGCGATCGACAGCGTGATGAAGAAGAACCAGGTGGCGAAGCGCGAGATCGAGGCGGCGCGCCTGAAGAAGGTGATCGAGCAGAGCTACATCACCGACGAGGTGAAGGCCAACGGCTTCGGCGGCGTCGACATGAAGCGGCTCGACCGCGCCATCGACCAGGTGTCGATCGCCTTCAAGGTCACCAACAAGCCTAAGGCGGCCGACATCTTCACCAGCGAGTTCCTGCCGCCGCGCGAGCAGCGGCTGGTGAAGTGAGCCAGGACTTCCATGCGTTCCTGGAAGACTATGTCCGCCGCCATCCGGAGGACGTCCTCCACGTAAAGGAAGAGGTCTCGCCCGACCAGGAGGTGACCGCCATCGCCTGGTCGGTCGCCGAACGCCAGCCAATGCTGGTCTTCGACCGCGTCGGCGGCACCAAGGTGGTGACCAACATCTTCGGCTCGCGCGAGCGCATCGCGCGCCTGCTCGGCACCACGCCCGACCGGATCCACCAGGCCTACCAGGAGAAGTCGCGCCAGGCCGTCGACCCGAAGGTGGTTTCCTCGAGCCCGCTGGTGGAGGAGAAGGTCGACCTGTCGAAGCTGCCGCTGCTGCGGCACTTCGAGAGCGACAAGGCGCCGTACATCACCAACGGGCTCGTGGTGTGCGAGGAGCCGGGCAACCTCAGCTACCACCGCGCGATGCTGCATTCGAAGACCGAGCTCGCCACCAGCCTGCATTCGCGCGGCCACCTGTGGCGCGCCCTCGCGGACAAGAAGGGCCGGCTGCCGGTCGCGATGGTGATCGGCGCGCATCCGCTGTTCATGATGGCGGCCTCCGCGCGCGTGGCTTATGGGGCGGATGAGCGGCGTATCGCGGGCGGGCTTTTGGGTTCACCCCTGGAGATAATCCGTACGCCGAAGCACGGCATCGGGGTGCCCGCCACGGCCGAAATCGTGCTCGAAGGCACGCTCGACCCCGAAGCAAAGGTCGAGGAAGGACCGTTCGGCGAGTTCACCGGCTATTCGTCGAACCGGACGACCAATACGCTGTTCCGCGTCGACACCGTCCTGCGGCGCAAGGACGCGATCCTGGTCGACGTGCTCGGCGGCAACGCGCCCGAGCACCTCAACCTGTCGCGCGTGCCCCGCGAGTCGGAAATGGCGGAGAAGCTGATGGAGCGCTTCCCCAGCGTGACGCGCCTCTACTACCCGAACTCCGGCGTGCATTTCCACGCCTACGTCGCGCTGCGCGCGCGGCGCGAAGGCGAGGCGCGCCAGGTGATGCTGGCGCTCCTCGGCTGGGATCCCTACGTGAAGACGGTGATTGCGGTCGACGACGACGTGGATGTAACCGACGATTCACAGGTCATGTGGGCATTGGCCACGCACTTCCAGCCGCACCGCGACGCGCTGGTGATCGAGGGGCTGCCGGGCAACGCGCTCGATCCCTCCGCGTCCGCCGTCGGCACGACCTCGCGCATGGGCCTGGATGCCACGCGGGGCCCGAACTTCGAAGGCGTGCGCGCGCGCATCTCGCAGGCCGCCCTCGATCGTGCCGCCCAGCTCCTTAAGAAGCGCTAGCTCCGCGATCGCGCGGTTCAACGCGCGTTTCCGCGCGCTTTCGTACCTCGCGAGCGAGGTGGATCGCCAGCTCGAAACGGTGCCGCGCGGGCCGCTGTACGGCCTGGCCGTGACGGTGAAAGGCTCGATTCCCGTGGCCGGGCTGCCCTGGACGGAAGGCTCGGCGCTCTATGCCGGCCGCGTCGCGCACGAGGACGCCGCGATCGTCGCCCGTGCCCGCGCCGCGGGCGGCGTGGTGGTCGGCACGACCACGCTCTCCGAGCTCGCGATGTACGGCGTCGAGAATCCTTTCGAGCCGATGGGGCTCAACCCGTGGGATCCGGCGCGCACCGCCGGCGGCTCGTCTACCGGCGCCGGCGTGGCCGCGGCGCTCGGCATGGGTCACGTGAACATCGGCACCGACAGCGGCGGCTCGATCCGCAACCCGGCCTGCCACTGCGGCGTGGTCGGCTTCATGCCGTC
>DASSPL010000279.1:0-13500 GCA_035699685.1 Burkholderiales bacterium
TCGCCGTAGCCGAGCGGCGTGTTCCAGTTGAGGTTCGCGCCGACGCGGTATTCGCCGGTGAAGCGGTTGCCGTGGTTGTCGGCGTCGACGTAGCCGTTGAAGCGGCCGCCGACCTGGTCGACGTTGACGCGCATGTCGGCGGCGCCGATGGTCCGGCTCGGGCGGATCTCGGAGGTCACCTGTGCGCCCGGCAGGTCGTTGATGATCAGGAGCGGCCGCTCGAGGCCGGTCTCGGTGATCACCTGCCCCTCCTTCAGGTTCGAGCCGATGATGCCGAGCAGCAGGCTGTCGGCGTAGCGCGCATTCGGCTTCTTATCGAGCTCGATCAGGCCTACGCGGCCTTCGATGACGCCGATCTCGATCGTGCCGTTGCGGATCGTCTGCTGCGGCAGGTACGCCTGCGCGAGGAAGTAGCCGCGCGAGCGGTAATGCGCGCGCACCTTGGTCGCGACCTCGTTCAGCCCTTCGAAGTCGAGCGGCTTGCCGATGAATTCGGCGACGACCGGCTGCAGCTGCGCCTCGGAGAAGAGCGTGTTGCCGGTGAAGGTGAATTTCTGCGGCGTGACGCGCAGGTGGGGCGACGCCGGCAACGCAGGCTGCGGCTCGGGCGGCTTCGGCAGCACCGGCTCGTCCGGCGGCGGCAGGCGCAACGGCGCGCGCTGCTGCTCCAGTACCTGGCCGGCATCCGGCCGCTGCTGCGCGAGCGCAAAGCCGCTCGCCACCATCAGCAGGACAGCCAGCGACTGCGATAGCGCGCGCAGCGCCATCCCCTTTTCGTGCGTTGGGAAAGTCATTTCGTCACTCCGGCTTTCTTTTGCGAGTGCGGATCGCACGACAGGACGCGTGCGAGCAACAACGATTTTTAGATTTGCAGCCTGGAAGGAAAACGGCGCAGGTCGCGCGAAAGAAGTCGCATCGCTGCGACGCACGCGCACCCTCCCCTCTCCCCGTCCCCGAATGGTCAAAGCACTTCCTAATTCAAAGAGTTGCTTCTAGTTCTTGTCTTCCGCCTGAGAACTCAGGCGTGCGCGCGAAGAATAGCGTGAATTATTTGGGGTGGCAATTTGCAAATTCACCTGCAAACCCTTGTCGCGCAACAGCAACTTTCAAGTCGCCGGGCACCGACGAAAGGCATCAAAAATCGTCAAATCCATGGAAAAAATTTCAAGGCCTGCGAGACTGCTGGCCCGCCGAAGGCTTGGGCGGGCTTCGCGTCCATACGAACACGTGGCGGTCGGCGCCGGCCTTCGCGCCGCGGCCACCGCGCGGACCGACGTCGGTTTGCTCGACGCGCCGGCCATTCACGTACACCTCGGCAAGCATTCTCCCGTATCGATCCTGCCCATGGGATCGCAAGACCACGTTTCCGGATTTCACGATCGCGTTGAGACGCCGCTTGGCGGCATGTCCACCGGGCTCGTTCAATTCCGGCGCGTAGACATTCGTCAGGCGGACCTTCTTGTGATTGCAGACGAGCGTGTCGCCATCGACCGCGATGCAACGCTCCGCCGCCGCGGCGAGCGGCGCGAACGTCACGGCCAGCACAAGAAGCGCGCAACGCATGCTGTTATAACGGCCCCATGAGGATGAAGCGTACCGCGTTATTCGCGTTCGCCCTTTTGCTGTGGAGCACCGCGCTGCGCGCGCAATGGCTGGAGCTGCATTGGGCCGACCCTTCGCTGCAGTGGCGCACGATCGAGACGCGCAACTTCCAGATCCATTTCGCCGAGCACAACCGCGCGCAGGCGCGCCTGGCTGCGGGCACCGCGGAGCGCATCTACCCGGGCATAACCTCGATCCTCGCCTGGCAGCCGCGCCGGCGCACGCACATCGTGGTGCTCGACTCGGCGGATTTCGCCAATGGCTACGCGTCGCCAATCCCGTTCAACTACTCCGCCATCTTCCTTTCTCCGCCCGACGACGGCGAGCTCCTGCAGAACCAGGACTGGCTCGAGCTCGTGCTGACGCACGAATTCTTCCACATCGTGCACCTCGACAAGGCGAGCGGCACGCCGCTCAACCTGCGCAACGTCCTCGGCCGCCTGCTGCCCTTCTTTCCCAATGTCCTGCAGCCCGGCTGGGTGATCGAGGGGCTCGCGGTCTATGCCGAATCCGAGCCGCAGCGCGGCTATGGACGGCTGGGCCAGGGTTTCTTCGAAGGAATGATGCGCGCCGAGGTTGATCGGGGCCTGCGCTCGCTGCGCGAGGTCAGCGCGCGCGGCCGCGGCTTTCCGCTTAACCGCGATTACCTCTACGGCAGCTATTTCTTCGCCTTCCTGCGCGAGCGTTACGGCGAAGGCGTGGTCAAGCGCTTCATCGAGAACTACAGCGGCAACATGGTGCCGTTCAAGGTCGACGGCAACGCCGTACTGACGACCGGCAAGCCGATGGACCAGCTGTGGGTCGAGTATCACGATTGGTTGCGCGCCCGCTTTGGCGCGAGCCGCGGCGAGGCAGCGCAGGGCATGGAGCTCGCGCGTGCCTTTTCGCTGTCGAGCCCGGTGCTCGCACCCGGCGGCTCCCGCTGGTACGTGCAGGCCGACGGCTATACCCGGCCCAAGCTGACGCTCAACGGCCGGGGGCTGCTCGAGGTCGAGCCGGACACGCGCCTAGCCGCCGCCGAAGCCGGCGTGCTCGTCGCCGAGCGCGAGATCTGCGACAACCACAACCTGCTCTATGGGCTGCAACGCATCGACGAGACCGGGCAGCGGCGTGAGGTCGACCGTTGCTCGCGGCATCGCTTCGCCGCCGACCTGGGCGACGGGCGCATCGCCGCGCTAGCTGTCACCTCCGGCGAGGCCCGCATCGTCGTAGTGGGTACCGATCAGGTCCTTTACCGGGCCCAGCCCGGCGAAAGCATCACGGGACTGGCGGCGAAGCGCGGCCGCCTGGTCATCACCAGCCTGCGCGGCGGCGTGTGGTCCCTGATCGACATCAGCAGCGCGAGCCCGCGTGTGCTCGTCGCCGACGAGGCGGTGAAGCATTCGCCTCGTCTGAGCGAAAGCAGCGAGGACGTGTTCTTCATCGCCGATTACGGTAAGACCTACGATGTATGGTCGGTGCGTCGAGATGGCCTGGCGCGCTGGACGCGCGCGGCGTACGGCGTGCGCGAGATGAGCGAGCCGTCGCGCGGCGAGCTGCTGCTCGTCACTCTCGAGGCCGACGGCGATGCCCTGCGGCTTTACCGACTTCCGGCCTCGCCCCTGGAGCAACGGGCCGCAGCGCCGAAGGAGCCCTCTCCTCCCGTACCGGCCGATGCCATACCCATGGACGAGACGGCCTATTCACCATGGCCGTCGTTGCGCCCGACATCCTGGGTGCCGCTGATCCAGATCGCCGATGGCGCTGTGGCGCTCGGCGCGGCGACGCTGGGGCAGGATGCGCTCGAGACCCACCGCTATGTGCTGGCGCCGATGTTCGAGTTCACGCAGCGCGAGCTGCTCGGACAGGCGCTTTACGTCTACGACGGTCGTCACGGCGTCCGGATCGACCGCACGCTCACCGTCCGTGCGACCGAGCAGGAAAACAGGAAGATCAGGGCCTACAGCGTGAAGGAAGACGCGCAGTGGGTCTCGCTCTGGCGCAGCCTCCGCCTCAACCGCCGCCTGTATTGGGGTGGCGGCGCCGCGATCGAGCAGGAGAAGTTCCACGATGTCGACGTCGGCACGTCGCGCACGCAGAACGAGCGCGTCATCGGCCTCGTCGGCGGCTTCGATTCGCGCCGCACGCAGTGGTATTCCGAGGGGCCGAGCCAGGGCCAGGAGCTGCGCCTCTTCGCCGAGACGTCGCGGCGGCTGCACGCGGCCTTCGACGGCAACGTGGTTCGCGCCGACTGGCGCGGCCACCTGCCCGTGCGAAAGACCGTGTTCGCCGTCCGGTGGAACGAGGCGTACGGCACGCGCGGCGCCGAGCCTTTCGAGCTCGGCGGCAGCCAGTCCGACGACCTCATCCTCCTGCTGCCGGTGCTGAACGAAAGGCATTTCGCGCTGCGCGGCTACACGACCGGCAATCCCGCCCTGATCGGCCACCGCGCGCGGCTGCTCAGCGCCGAATGGCGGGTGCCGATCGCCGATGTCGACCGGCACCTGACCGTCCCACCCTTGGGCATGAACCGCGTGGCGCTCAACCTCTTCTATGACGCCGGCGCGGCCTGGGAACGCGGCGCGACCGCCGACTATCACCGCGGCATCGGCGCCGAGCTGATGACCGAACCGCGCGCCGGCTATCTCTTCGGCTTCAGCGCCCGCCTCGGCGTCGCGCGCGGGCTCGATGAAGGCGGCGAAACGAAGGTCTACCTGCGCGCCGGCCGCGCTTTCTGAGTTACTTGCGCCGGGTCAGGCGCCGGTAATGCGCCATGTGCCGGATCGCCTCCCGCGGCTTGCCGAGCGCCTCGTAGAGCAGCGCGACGTTGTAATGCGCGTCGGCCAGCGCCGGATCGCAATGCAGCGCCGCTTCGTAGGCCTGGGTGGCCTCCGCCTGGCGGTTCATGTCCTCGAGCAGGACGCCGAGGTTGTAATAGAGCAGCGGCTCGTCGCCGCACGCTGCGATGCCTTCGCGGTAGGCGCGCTCGGCTTCGGCGAGCAGCTGCGCCTCGTGCAGCTGGCAGCCGCGCTCGATATAGGCATCGGCATCCTGAACCGGCGGCTCTGACGCCGGCTCGGGCGCCGGCCGCTCGAGCACGCTCAGGGATCCTTCCTTGGGATCGCCCTCGAACGAAAGCAGGTACTGGCCGGAGTCGGCCTGCCAGCGGTGCAGGCCCTCGCGCACCACCACGCGATCGGCTTCCGCCGCGATGCTAAGGCCCGACAGCGGCATGGTCGACGGCAGGTGCCGGCGCAGCTCTTTCATCGAGCGCGCGATGCGGCGCGCCGGCACCTTGGCCGCGGCGAGCGCCTGCGCGGTGCGCAGGACAATGAGGTCCTGGAATGAGAAGAGCCAGGCATTGCGCGGTCCGCGCGCCGGCGAGACGAAGCCGGCGTCGACCAGCGTGCGGATCGTGCTGCGCGGCAGACGCAGCAGCCTCTGCACGTCGCGCACGCCGTATTGATGCACGCTTATTTCTTGCCGGCGGCCTTGCGGGTGGGCTTGGCGGGCTGGGCCGGCTGCGCCGCCGGCGCGCGCTTCGCCGGCTTCTTCTCCAGGCTGGCGCGCAGCGCCTCCATGAGGTCGATCACCTGTCCGCCGGGCTCCGGCGCGTCGGTGAGCGTGATCTCCTGGCCCTCGACCTTCTTCTGCACCGCGGCCTCGATGCGCGCGCGCACCTCGTCGGTGTACTGCGTCGGATCGAAGCGCTCCACGGTCTGCTGCTCGATGAGCTGCTGGGCGAGCTTCAGCTCGGCATCGCGCACCTCGGTCTTCGGGATGTCGATGTCCTTGATCGAGCGCACCTCGCCCGAATAGAGGAGCTGCTGCATCACCAGGCCTTCGTCCACGGCCCGGATCATGACGATGTACTGCTTGCCGCGCGCCGCCCAGCGGCCGAGCGCGCAGCGCCCGGACTCCTTCAGCGCGCGGGCGAGCAGCGCATAAGGCTTGGCGCCGCCCTTGTCCGGCGCAAGGTAGTACGCCTTGTCGAAATACACCGGGTCGACCGACTCGATCGGCACGAACTCGGCAATGTCCGCGGTGTGCGTTCCCGCCTCCTCCATCGCCTTCAACTCCTCCGGCGTGAACATCACGTACTGGTCCTTGGCGAACTCGTAGCCCTTGACCATGTCCTCGCGCCCGACCGGCACCTCTTCCTTGACGCAGAAGTACTGCTGCTTCAGGCGCGAGCCGCAGCCCTTGTGCAGCAGGTTGAACGAGATGGCGCGGCTCGATTCGGTGGCCGAGTACAGCTTCACCGGGATGGAAACGAGCCCGAAGGAGACGGTCAGCGACGCTATCGATCGTGCGGCCATAGTTCACTTCCGGCTGGAGATTCGCGGGGGAAGGGATTGTAGTACAAAGGATTTTTTACGTCTTGGCGCCCTGCAGGGCCTTTTCCAGGCTCTGCTTGCGGGTAAGCGCGTCGTGCCAGCGGTCGCCGGTCTCGGCCAGGCGCGCGGCCGCGTTGGTCATGCGGAAGTCCAGCGGATGCGCGCCGGCGAGCTCGTCCCAGGTCAGCGGCATCGACACCGGCGCGCCGGGCGCGCCGCGCGGCGAGTAGGCCACGTTGAGCGTCTTGCCGCGCACGTTCATGTTGTAGTCCATGAAGATCTTGCCGGTGCGCTTGGGGACGCTCCACTCGACCGTGATTTCATCCGGGTGCAGGCGCACGAGGTGGCGGCCGACCGACTCCGACACCTGGCGGGCGGCATCGAAATCGATCGTGCGGCGGATCGGCAGGAACACGTGCAGCCCGGTCTTGCCCGAGGTCTTCACGATCGGCTCGAGCCGCATGCCGTTCAGGAGCTCGCGCACCCGGAACGCCACCTCCTTGCCCTTCTCGAATGCGCGGGTGTTGAGCTCGGGCTCGTCGCCGGGCGCTTCCTTGCCCGAATAGATGTACGGATCGATGTCGAACACCACGTAGTCGGGATAGTTCAGGATCGAGTCTTCCAGCGCCTCGAGCGAGCCGGCGAAGTCGGTCGACTGGATGGGCGAGTCGGGCCCGGGCTTCGCGCGCGAATGCCACACGTGGAACTCGAGCGTGCCCGACTGCGCGAGCCACAGCAGCGTCGGCAGGTTGTTGCAGACGAGGTATTCGTGCGACTCGTCCTTGTGCTCCGAGAACAGCGTCAACCTCTCGACGAACGCGGGCGCCTCCTGGTGCCAGTGCTTCTGGTAGAAGCGCTGTCCGGATATGCCGTCCGGCATGCGGATCATGGTCAACGGGCGATCGGCCAGGTGCGGCAGCATGTATGGTCCGGCCTGGATGAAATAGCGCAGCAGGTCGCGCTTCGTCAGCGCCGGCTGCTTCAGCCCGGCGTCGGCCGGCCAGTACACGCGGTCCAGGTGAGTGACCTTGATCGCGTGCGGGCCGACCGCGAGCGTGAGCGCGGCCCTGGTGTTGTCGAGCTGCTGCAGGAGGTCTTCGCCCTCCGATCGCGGAGTTTTCGTGCGAGACCGCCGCACGCCCTTGGCCTCGATATCGTCGCGGAACCGCCGGAACACCGGCGCGCGCAGGGACTGGTCATCGGTCCAGCTCTGGAATTCCACCTCCGCCACCACTCTGGGCTCCACCCAGGTGGTCGGATTCGGCAGCGGCGGCTTCTCGACGAACGGGCAGGCCTCGCGGCGCAGCGGCTCCAGGCGCTTCTTCGCTTCGGCGAGCTTCTCGTCGTCGAAGCCGGACCCGACGTGCGAGGCGTAATGCAGCTTGCCGTGGTCCCAATAGCCGACCAGCAGCGAGCCTAGCGGCGCGCGCGACCCCTTGCCGCGCGTGTAGCCGCCGACGACGAACTCGGCGCTCTGCGTCGCCTTGATCTTCAGCCAGGAGGCGGAGCGCCTGCCCGGCTCGTAGGCGCTGCGTTTGTGCTTGCCAACCACCCCTTCCAGGCCGCTTTTCAAGGCGGCCTGCTGGAGCGCAACGCCCTCCTCCGTAGCGTGCACCAGCTGGACCCGCTGCGCGGGCAGCAGGCATTGCGCCAGCCACCGCCTCCGGTCGCGGTACGGCGCCTTGCGCAGGTTGAGGCCGGCGAAGTGCAGCAGGTCGAAGCAATAGAAGACCACCGGCGTCTGCCTCCGCGCGTTCTGCATCGCGTTGAACGACGGCTTGCCCGCCTCGTCGAAGGCGACGAGCTCGCCGTCGAGCACCATCGCGCTGACTGCCTGCGCGGCGAGCTCTGATTCCAGGCGCGGGAACGCGTCGAGCGCCAGCCCGCGCCGCGTCTTGAGGCTTACCCCGCCCTCGCTGATGAACGCGAGCACGCGGTAGCCGTCGAGTTTCGGCTCCCACATCCAGTCGGCATCGTCGAACGCTGCCTCGCCGGGTTCCGCGTGCATCGGCGCGAGCGACGCCGGCATCGCCTCCACCGCACCATGCGGCACCAGGTCGCCGGCGGGCGGCCGGTGCAGCGGCAATGCCCCGACGTTGTCCAGCGTCGCGCCGGAAAGCACCGAGCGGTTCATCGACGTCAGGTCGGCGGCGCCGACGAATCGGTCCTTGTGCTTGATGAGCAGCCAGTTCTTCCGGTCGGCCATGCGCACCAGGGCGAACGAGCCCTTCACTTTCTCGCCGCGCAGGAAGAACCCGAGCTTGCCCTTCTCCAGCGCCGCGCGCACCCGCTTCTCGGCCTCGGCGCGATCGTGAAACCAGTACTCGGCGTCCTCGTCCGGGCTGTAGACACCGCAATCCCACACGATCATCTCGCCCGCGCCGTACTGGCCAGCGGGGATGACGCCTTCGAAGGAGGCGTACTCGAAGGGGTGATCTTCCGTTTGCGCGGCGAGGCGCTTCTCGCCGGGGTCGAGCGAGGGCCCCTTCGGCACGGCCCACGACTTGAGCACCCCGTCGCACTCGAGCCGCAGGTCGTAATGCATGCGCCGAGCGGCGTGCTGCTGGATGACGAAGAGGAGCGGCCCGCGGCGCGCCGGGATCGCGGCCGCGGGCTCGGGCGTGGCCTCGAACTTGCGCTTCGCGGAATAATCGGCCAGCCTGTCCTTCGCCATGCCCGATTCTAAAAAACTGCTGGCCGGGGCGAGCGGCTATTCGTTCAAGGAATGGAAAGGCACGTTCTATCCGCCGGACATGAAGCCGGACGGGATGCTGCGCTTCTACAGCGAGCGGCTGCCGACGGTCGAGATCAACAACACCTTCTACCGCATGCCGAAGGTCGAGATGCTGGAGAACTGGGCGCGCACCACGCCGGACAGCTTCCGCTTTTCCATCAAGGCTTCCCGGCGCATCACGCACTTCGCGCATCTCAAGGCCGACGCCGCTGCCGACTCCGTCGCCTACCTGTACAAGTGCCTCGAGGCCCTGGGCGGGAAGCGCGGCCCGGTGCTGTTCCAGCTGCCGCCGACGGTGAAGAAGGACGTGCCGCGCCTTGCGGCGTTCCTCGAGCTGCTGCCGCCGAGCCATCGGGCGGCGTTCGAGTTCCGCAACGACAGCTGGTTCGACGAAGAGGTGTATGCCGCGCTGAAGGCCGCCGGCGCGTCGCTCTGCCTTTCGGAGCGAGAGGACAACGCGCCGCCGCCGCTCGTCGAGACCGCGCCTTGGGGCTACGTGCGCCTGCGGCTCGAGACCTACGCCGAGGCCGACCTCGAGGCCTGGGCGCGGCGCCTTTCGGGGACAGGCTGGAGCGAGGTCTTCGTGTACTTCATGCACGAGCCCACCGCGCCCGCCTATGCGCAGACGCTGATGCGCCTCGCGGCTAACTGCCGAACTTGATGTACTTGACCATTTCCTTCTGCACCTCGGCCGGCTGCTCGAGCAGGCCCTGGAACATCTTCAGCACCTCCTCCGGCGGGATGTAGCCGACCTCGATCTTCGCCTTCCTCGCTTCCTCGACGAACTCTTTGTCCTTCACCGCCTTGGCGAACGCCTCGCGCAGCAGCCTGACGCGCTCGGCCGGCGTGGCCGGCGGCGCGGCAAAGGCGCGGCCGATGGCGAGCGGCGCGGCGCGGATGCCCATGATCGCCTTGCCTACGCCGCTCGTGGCGAGCTCCTCGTCGACCGGCAGGCTCTCGAAGCCCGGCACGGCGACGCGGCCGCGCACCAGGGGACGCACCGCGCCGCGGTCGGCGGCGAGCTTGATCGTCGTGGCGAACGCCGCCCAGACGTCGACCTCCTTGCGCTCGACCGCGAGCAGGATGTCGGCGTTGGCCGGATAGCCGGAAACCAGCTTGAACTTCGCGCCGGCGAACTCCTTCAGGAGCAGCGGGAAGTCGTGGGCGTTGGAGCCCGGGCCGGTGGTGCCCACCACGAGCTCGCGATCGGCCTTCTTCAGCTCGTCCCAGGTCCGGTACGGCAGGTCGGCGCGCACCGACAGCGCGACCCCGTCGGCGCCGGAAGAGCCCAGCCACTGGAAGCGCCGCAGGTCGAAGCGCGCCGCATCCACCTTGGTGAGCTGGGCGATGCCGACCGTCGGATTGGCGGCGAGGAGCGTGAGCCCGTCGGGCTTCGCCACGTTGTAGACGTGGTTGGTCGCCACGAGGTGCGCGGCGCCGGTCATGTTCTGCACGACCACGTTCGGGTTGCCGGGGATGTGCTTGCCGAGATGGCGGGCGACGATGCGCGAGGCGATCTCGAGGCTGCCGCCCGAGGCGCCGATGACGAGGGTGACGGTCTTGCCTTCGTAGAAGTTGGCCTGCGCCCATGCCGGCAGCGCAATCAGGCTCGCAGCAAGGCCGATCAGCAGACGCTTCATGGCTCCTCCTCCTGGTTTCAGTAGCCGAGCCAAGTCTGCACCAGCCCCGCCTCGAAAGGGAAGCGCAGCAAGCGCTCGAACAGGCCGTGGAACAGTGCCCAGCCCGCACCGGCGAGCAGCGCCGCCCGCAGCCAGCCGACGGCGCCGTCGAAGACGAGATGCGCGAAGACCCAGACCGGCACCGTCAGCGGAAAGCCGATCAGCAGCACGAGCAGCACGAACGCGCCCATCCAGGCAAAGGTGATGCCAACGCGCCCTGCCACCGGCGTCGCCTCCACCGGCGCGGCGCGCAATTCGACGACCAGCGCGACCAGCGCGAGCACGACGAGGGGAATGGCCATCACCATCGGGAAAAGCGCAGCCTTCACCGGCCACGCCCGCGCGGCGAAGATGGCGTAGCCGGCAACGCCGGCGACGAACAGCGCGAAAAGGGCGCGGCCGCTAATCCGCACGGCGCCGCTCCTGGATGTAGGGGTATGCGATCACGGTGAGCGCGAGGGCAATCAGGAAAAGCACCAGCGGCTGCGCGAGCCACGAGAACCCGTAGCGCGCCACCGAAATGAAGAGGTAGGTCTCGGCGAGCTTGCCGAGCACGAAGCCGAGCACGAGCGGCGCGCGCGGCCAGCCATAGCGCACCATCAGGTAGCCGATGGCGCCGAAGCCGAGCGTCACCAGCAGATCCGCGATCTGCCGGTTGGCGGTGTAGCTGCCGATGAAAACCAGCAGGATGATGAACGGCAGGATGATGTTGCCGGGAACGCGCGTCACCTTGGCGAGGTGCTTGAGGAAAGCGAAGCACAGCAGCACGGTGATGACATTGGCGAGCACCAGCGTCCACACCATCGAATAGGTGACCGCCAGGTGCTTGGTCAGCATGTCGGGCCCCGGATGCAGGCCCATGATGAGGAAGGCGCCGAGCAGGATGGCCATCGCGCCGCTTCCCGGCACGCCGAAGGCGATCGTCGGGATGAGGTCGCCGCCTTCCTTCGAGTTGTTGGCCGATCCGGGGCCGAGCACGCCCCGCACGTCGCCGTGGCCGAAGCCTTCGCGGTCCTTCGCGTCCTTCGCGCTCTGCACGGCGTGGGCATAGGCCATCCACTGCGCGACACCGCCGCCGGCGCCCGGCAGGATGCCGACGAGCACGCCGACCGCGCTGCAGCGCACGACCAGCCAGAAGTGGCGGAAGGTGTCCTTCACGCCTTCCCAGACGTCGGCGCCGAGTTCCGCCGCCGGCCGGCTGCCGGCGATGGCGCTGCGGCGCACGGCGAGATCGATGATCTCCGGGATGGCGAAGATGCCGACCAGCACCGGGATGAGATCCAGCCCTTCCCAGAGATAGATCATGCCGAAGTCGAAGCGCAGGGTGCCCGACTGGCGTTCCTGCCCGATCGTCGCCAGCAGCAGCCCGAGCAGGCCCATTGCGAAGCCCTTGATCTGCGCCCGAGTCCCCGAGCCGCTGAGCGACGCGATGCAGGCGATGCCGATCACGGTGACCATGAAGAGCTCGGGCGAGCCGAACGTCAGCACCAGCGGCCTCACCAGCGGAATCGAGAGCGCCAGCACCGCGGCGCCGATCAGCGCGCCGACGAGCGAGCTCATCAGCGCGGCCCCCAGCGCGCGCCCCGCCTCGCCGCGCTTCGCCATCGGATGGCCGTCGACCACGGTAGCCGCCGACAGTCCCTCGCCCGGCACGCCGAACAGGATCGAGGTGATGTCGCCGGTGGTCGCCGCCACCGAATGCATGCCGAGCAGGAAAGCGAACGCCTCCACTGGTGTCATGGCGAAAATGAACGGCAGCATGAGCGCCAGCGTCGCCGCGCCGCCGATGCCCGGCAGCAGGCCGACGACGAAGCCGAGCGCCATGCCCACCAGCATCAGCGAGAGGGCCTTCCACTGCAGCAGCAGGAACAGGCTGGCGATCAGCGCGTCGAGCATCGACGCGCACTATTCGCTATTTGCCGGCGAATTGCCAGAACCAGGCCAAACCGGCGGCGCCGGCCGCGAGCCACAGCGCGAGGAGGACCCAGGCGAGCGGCTCTTCGCCCGCCTCGAGCGAGGGCTGCTTCCAAGGAACGATGCGCGCCTCGCTCGGCGCGCGCGGCGGCTCCGCGGCGCCGGAGTAGTTCGCCGTCACAGGCACGGCGGGCCGGGGCGCGAAGGCTATCGGCGGCACGCCGACGTGGAACGTCACCGGCAGCGAAATCTCCTCGCGCCATCCGGCGGAGTTCGTCACGGTGCGCGTGACGACGAAGTGCAGATGCGGCTCGTGCGCATCGCCCGTGGCGCCGGAATAACCGAGCAGCTGACCGGCCTGCACGCGCTCGCCCACCGGCACGACGACGCCCCGGTGCGCGAGGTGTGCGTAGGTGGCCGCCGTGCCGTCGGCGTGGCGCACGCGCAAGAAATTCCCCTCGTACGTCAGCGGCTCATCCTCGGCGCTCGCGCCGTGGTCCTGCTCCACGGCTTCGACGATGCCGCCGCGCGCGGCCACGATCGGCACGCCGACCGGCATCGCGACATCGATGGCGTGCAGCGTCGCCTTCGTGAAGTGAGTAGTGATCCGGCCGCCGGGAACCTGGGTGAACATGAAGGTTCGCCCGTCGGCCCACGGCAGGCGATAGAGGGTCTCGGCGGCAGTGCAGGCCGTCCAAAGGATGCCGAGCGCGAGGCACGCGCCCCTCATGGCGCGAAGCGTACGCCGGCTCCCGAAAACAAAAAAGCCCGACCTGTTTCCAGATCGGGCTTTTCGTTACTGAAGAATGGCCTGGCGGTAACCTACTTTCGCGTGCGCAAACGGCACACTATCATCGGCGCAAACCCGTTTCACGGTCCTGTTCGGGATGGGAAGGTGTGGTTCCAGGCTGCTGTGGCCGCCAGATAGAAGGCTGAAGAAGTGAATTAAGGGTACGAGATCGCGCCAAGCGATCTACTGAATAACCTTGAGCGGTGCTCACGGTTATAGGGTCAAGCCGCACGGGCAATTAGTACGGGTTAGCTGAAGAGCTCACGCTCCTTGCACATCCCGCCTATCAACGTCCTGGTCTAGGACGACCCTTCAGGGGGGTCAAGCCCCCGGGAAGTCTCATCTTGAGGCAAGTTTCCCGCTTAGATGCTTTCAGCGGTTATCTCTTCCGCACATAGCTACCCGGCAATGCCACTGGCGTGACAACCGGTACACCAGGGGTGCGTCCACTCCGGTCCTCTCGTA
>DASSPL010000280.1:0-23959 GCA_035699685.1 Burkholderiales bacterium
CTCCAGCACCGCCGGATGGTGGCCGAGCACGTTCTCCACCTCGACGCTGAAGACCTTGTAGCCGCCGCGGTTGATCATGTCCTTCAGCCGGTCGAACACGCGCACGAAGCCGCCGGCGTCCTTGGAGCCGACGTCGCCCGAACGCCAGTAGCCGTCGACGAAGGACTGCGCCGTCGCCTCCGGGTTGTCCCAGTAGCCCGGCACCACCATCGGCCCGCGGATCCACAGCTCGCCGGATTCGGCCACGACGATTTCGCCGCACGGCACGGTGAGCCCGACGCTGTCGGAATGCGCGGCGGTCAACGCCGGCGGCATCATCGTCGCGGGCGAAGTAGTTTCGGTCGCGCCATAGGCGTTCATCAATCCCAGCGACGGGCACTTCTGCGCGAGCGCCGCTATCGTGGCCTGGGGCATCGGTGCGCCGCCATAGCCGCCGACGCGCCAGGCGGAGAGATCGTAGCGGTCGAACTGCGGATCGAGCAGGCACAGGTTGTACATCGCCGGCACAAGGATGGTATGCGTAATGCGCTCGCGCGAGGCGAGCTCGAGGTAGTCGCGCGCCTTGAATTCCGGCATCACGACGAGCGCGCCGTGCGCGTTCCACGCCGTGAGCATCAGCGCCACGACGCCGGTGACGTGGCTCGCCGGCACCGCGAGCATCGTGCGGTCCTGCGGGCCGAGGCCCATGCAGTACTGGAAGTGCAGCAGCGAATGCACGATGTTGAAGTGCGTCAGCATCGCGCCCTTCGGCCGTCCGGTGGTGCCCGACGTGTAGAGGATGATCGCCGTGTCCTCTTCCTCCACCCCGGCCGCTGGCGGCGCGCTATCGCCCTCCGCGAACGGCTCGTGGAACCGGGCAGCCGCTACTCCGCTGACACGCGCGGCGAGGCTGGATTCGTGCAGCAGCACCCTGGCGCCGCAATGGCCGACGATGTACTCGATCTCGGGGTTCTGCAGCCGCGTGCCGATCGGCACCGCGATCGCGCCGAGGTGCAGGATGCCGAGCAGCGCCGTGGCGAACTCGACGCGGTTGCCGAGCAGCAGCGCCACGCGATCACCCTTTCGCACGCCCGCTGATGCCAGCCAGGCCGCCACGCGCCCCGCCCGTTCCGCAAGCTGCCCGTACGAAAGGCGTGTGGCGCCGCACACCAGCGCCTCGGCTCCGGGTCGCGCTCGGACGGCAGCGAGGAAGGCGTCATAGACGCTGCGCGGCCGCTCGGCGAAGCAGCGCACGATGCGGTCGCCGAAGTGGCGCTCCTCGCGCACCACGACCGAGGGCGGAAGCTGCCAGCTAGAGGGTGCGGATCTCATGCGCGCGCACCACGATCTCTTTCTGCCGCAGGCGCTTCTCGAGGCGGCGGCGGAACGCGCCCCACCACTTGCGGTCTACGCGCTCGACCATCACCTCGACGACGATGATGTCGTCGCGCTCGGTGCGGTCGGACGGGTTCTTCCACAGGCCGGCCGCGGGCGCCCGGCTGTAGGCGGTGGCGCCGCCGAAGCGCTCGGTGAGCTCGCGCGTGATCGAGTCGTAGGTCTTCTGCCGGCCTGCGACCGGCAGGAGCATCTGGACGAGCCAGGTCACGTTGCGTAGCCTCGCGCCATGACCCGAATCCTATCCATCCTGCTTTGCCTTTTCGCGTGCGCAGCGAACGCCCAGGACTACCCGTCGAAACCAGTGCGCTTCGTCATGCCGTTCGCCCCCGGCGGGCCGACCGACATCCTCGCGCGCATCGTCGCCGAGCGGCTTGGCGCCCGGCTCGGCCAGCCGGTGCTGGTCGAGAACCGCGCCGGCGCCAACGGCATCATCGGCACCGAGCACGTGGCGAAGAGCGCGCCCGACGGCTACACGCTGCTCGTCGCGCCGACCTCGCACGCCATCAACCCGTCGATCTACAGGAAGCTGCCCTACGACACGCTCAAGGACTTCGCCTCGGTGGCGTACCTCGGCGCATCCACGTGCATGGTCATGGTGGTCGGCAACCCCGTGCCGGCGAAGACGGTGAAGGAGTTCGTCGCGCTCTCGGCCAATGGCAAGGTCAATTACGCCGCCGCAGGGACCGGGAACTTCACCCACCTGGCGGGCGAGCTCTTCAACATGGTCGCGGGCACGAACGTGCAGGCGGTCCAGTACAAGGGAGCGGGCCCGATGGTGCAAGCGCTCTACAGCGGCGAGGTGCAGGCCGCGTTCCTCGGCCCGGTGCAGGCGATCAACCTGCTGAAGGACGGCCGCATCCGCGCCCTTGCGCAGACCGGGCCGACACGCATCCCGCAGCTCGCCGACGTGCCGACGATGGCCGAGGCCGGCTATCCCGGCTACGACCTCGACGGCGGCATCCAGGCCGCGATCTATGCGCCGGCGAAAACGCCGCGCGACATCATCGCGAAGTTGAACCGCGAGGTGAATGCCGTGCTGGCCGAGCCGGCGGTGAAGGCACGCTTCGAATCGCTCGCGGTGGAGAACGCCGGCGGCCCGCCCGAGGCGCTCGACCGCCAGCTCCAGTCGAAGATCGAGAAGTACGCCGCCATCGTCAAGGCGGCGAAGATCGAGCCCGAATAATTCCGTACCCGGTACGGAATTGCTGCGGTTCTTCTAGTGCGGCGCCCAGGCGAGCAGCGCTTTCCTGCGCACCCGGCTCACCTGGCCGCTCGGTTGACCTGTATCGCCGCTCGGCCTGGTCCAGCTCGAGCGGCTGTAGAAGGCTTCGCCCGGCGCGCCTTCGCGCCACGCCCAGCGCCCGAGGGAGCCGCTGAGCTTCGTCGGCCCCCAGGCGGTTTCGAACGCATCGCCATCGGTGCTGACGAGGAAGTGCACATCGCCGCGATGCAGGTCTTCGAGCTTGCGCAGGCGCTGCAGCGTCGCCGCATCGGCGAACGCCAGCAGCTGGTAGGGCCCGCCCTCCTCGCCCGAATCCTCAGGGGCGAGATCGACCCGCCACACCGAGCGGATCTCGAGGCACGTCGCCACGACCCTGGAAACCACTGCCGCCACCGCCTCGGGCAGCCTGTGCAGGGCGACATCGATCACCGGTCAGCCTTGCCCCATACCGCCCAATAGCTGCCGTCGACCTTTTCGACCTGGATCGCCAGCACCAGCTCGGCGTCGACCCCGTGAATGGCGCGCGCCTTCTCTTCCGGGATGTGTCCCTCGAGCGCCTCGCCGTAGACGAGCAGGCCTTCGGCGCGGCCGAGCTCCATCGCCTTCTTGCAGTGCTGCAGGCGCTCCTGGCCGGCGGCCGAGTCGGACCAGGACTTGTCTGCGCCGCCGGTCGGCGCCCACAGCAGGTACCGGCACGAGCCTTCGGCGGAAAGCACTTGCGTCGCCCACAACGCGAGGACGACGCCGCCGTCGCTCTTGCGCACGCCGCCCCAGCTCGTGCGCCGGTCCACCAGGTAGACGCCGCGCGCTTCGAAGGCGCGCGTGCGAGCCACGAGGCGCCGGGCGCGGGTACGAGGCGAGGACGAGGCGCGTGGCTCGACGCCCGCGCGGGGCCGCTCTTTCAGGGCCCGCGTGCACAGCTCGACGACACCCGGCTCCATGAGGCGCTCGGCGTTGTCCCTGAGCTGCTTGATCTCGAGAACGGTGAGCCGGACGATTCGCTCCAGCGTCCACTCACCGGCGTGATTGTCCTTGAAGACGGCTGCGGCGGTGATCATCGCTTCGCTCCTGGGATGGAAAAGGCGAAGCAGGGAGAGGGAAAAACCGGTTGCCGATCGGCCTTCGAACGCAGCGCTTCGTCAACTCTTATACACCGATTGCCCCCCGGCGCCGCTTTAATCTGACGCGCCGGTCGGCTGTCGATGTTCGGCTACAGCGCCTACCTGCGCTTGGGAGGCGTGCGGCGCTTCGGCGCGCCGGTCGGCGCGCTGTCCAGGTGGCGATAGCTGATGCGGCCGCGAGTCACGTCGTAGGGCGACATCTCGAGGCTCACGCGGTCGCCGGCGATGATGCGGATGCGGCGCGCGCGCATCTTGCCGCCGGCATAGGCGAGGACGTTGGCGCCGTTCGTCAGTACGACGCGGAACTGCGTGTTCGGCAGGACCTCTTGCACCGTGCCCTGCATTTCGATCATCGCTTCCTTGGCCATGAGCAGTCCTTTTTTCGGGGGTGGAAAAAAAAGCCCGGTTGCCCGGGCTTTTCCATCAGCCTCTGCGCGATGACGCGCTAGATGGCCTTGATGTTGGTGGCGGCGGGGCCTTTCGGTCCCTGCGTCACGTCGAACGACACCTTCTGCGCGTCCTTGAGGGACTTGTAGCCCTGCATCTGGATCGAGCTGTGGTGGGCGAAGAGGTCCTTGCCGCCGTCATCCGGCGTGATGAACCCGAAGCCCTTGGAATCGTTGAACCATTTGACCGTGCCAGTTGCCATTGCCATATTTCCTTCCTGTGTGCGAGACAAATCCGAGCCCCGCGTGCGGGCATGACTATCAAGGAAGGAATTGAACGGCCACTTCGGCGCCGCTAACGCGGCGAGAGGGACTGCGCACTTCACTGCTTGTAGTTCACTGCGGCGGCCACTTTAGCACACATTCGCACCCCGCGATTGATTTATTCCGCCGCGCACCATGCCATGCGGGCCCTGTCTCCATCGCGACATCTGGTTCGACCAGTGCAGCGCCCGCCTCGAGGGCAGCGATGTCCTGAACGTCGCCGACGTCGCGCATTACCTGCGCCAGAATCCTTCGCACCGCGTCCTCGTCAAGGCCGAGCTTCGTCGGCAGCCGCGACTAATGGCTTCCCACGCCGATCAGCAGGTCGAGCGCCCTCTGGTACACCTCGGTCGGCGGCCGGGCCGTGCCTTCCAGCCAGCGCCGCAGGTCCTCCGGCGGGACGCTCAACACATCGGCAAGTCGGTCTTCTCCTCCAACGGCGACGGCTGCTCGGGCGAGTGCTGCGGCATATACGTTCGGGGTGTCCATAGGACATTCCTCGACGCAAGTCACGGACCGGTGTAGCGAAATACCTAATCCGCTTTCGGCCAGAAGGGCTCGTAGTCCGGCTTGCGCTTCTCCGCGAACGCGGTGAGCCCCTCGCGCCATTCCTCGGGCCGTAAATGCGCAAGCAGGGCGTGAATGCCGTCCCAGTCGCCGGGCGGGACGCGGCCAAGGTTGCGCTTGACCGCGGCTATGGCCGCAGGGGGCGCGGTAATAATTTCCTCGGCGAGCGCTACCGATGCGTCCAAGGCGTTTTCCACCACCCGGTTCACCAGCCCCAGCGCCTGCGCCTCCGCGGCGTCGAAGCGCCGCCGGGTCAGGATCAGCTCGAGGGCCCGGCGACGGCCGACCACCTCGGGCAGGCGGGCGAGCGCGGTGCGCGGGATCAGGCCGAGGCCGAGCTCCGGCAGGGCGAAGCGCGCCTTGTCGGTGGCGAGCACCAGGTCGCACGCCAGGGTGAGCTCCACCCCGCCGCCCATGGCGAGGCCGTCGACACCGGCGATGACCGGGCGCGGATCGTCGATCAGCGCGCGGAAGAGATTCACCGGGGAAGTCGCCGGCGCCTTTTTCTTCGGGTCGAGCAGGTCGCCCTTGAGGAATTCCTTGATGTCGGCGCCGGCGCAGAAGTGCTTGGCGCTCGACACTATGACCAGAGCGCGCGCCTCTTTGCTTTCCTCGATTGCCTTCAAGAAAGCAGCGACCTGCGGCGGCGAGAGCGCATTGAAGTGCTCGGTGTCGCCCATGGTGAGCACTCCGACCCGTCCTCGCAGGGAGAATTCGACCCTCATCGGCCGAGCAGGTGCCGCGCGATCTGGATGCGCTGCATCTCGGAAGTGCCTTCGCCGATACGGAAGGCGCGCGCGTCGCGGTACATGCGCTCGATTGGCAGGTCGGCGACGTAGCCCGCGCCGCCGAAGAGCTGCAGCACGCGGTCGGCGACGCGGCCGACCATCTCGCTGCCGTAGAGCTTGCTGCGCGATGCGGCGATCCGGGCGCTCGGGTCGCCGGCGTCGGCGGCGAGCGCGGCCGCGTACATGAGGAGCCGCGCCGCCTCGCGCTCGACCTCGCAGTCGGCGAGCATGAACTGCAGCGCCTGGTGCTGGGCGAGCGGCGAGCCGAAGGCGACGCGCTGCTTCGCGTAGTCGACCGCCATCTCGATCAGCTCGTTCGCCATGCCGAGGTAGCGGCCCGAAAGATGGATGCGCGTGGCGTTGATGTGGCCCATCGCCACGTCGAAGCCGCCGTTCACCTCGCCGAGGACATGGTCGTCATCCACCTTGCAGTCGTCCAGGGCGAAGGCGCCGAGCGAATGGCCGCGCCATCCCATCGCGCGCATCGAGCGCACGTAGCGGAAGCCCGGGTTCTCGCGCTCGACGATGAACATCGTGAAGCGCGAGCGCAGCGGCGCCTCGGGATGGGTCACCGCCACCACCATGACGAAGTCGGCATGCTCGGCGTTGGAGATGAACTGCTTGGTGCCGTTCAGGACCCATCGGTTGCCCTCGCGGCGCGCCTTGGTGGCGACGCGCTGCATGTCGGAGCCGGCGTCGGGCTCGGTGAGCGCGTAGGCCACCACCTTGTCCGCCCGCAGGATCGGATCCACGAACCAGGAGCGCTGATGGGCCTTTCCATGGGCCACCCCGCCGGGCAGAAAGCCGGCGGTCGAGGCGAGCGCCATGGTCGTGCGGCCGAGTTCCTCGCCGACCAGGGCCTGTCCCAACGTGGTCAACCCGCCGCCACCGGTCGCCTCCGGCAGGTTGTGCCCATACAGCCCGAGGTCGACCGCCTTCTTGCGCAGTCGCCGGTCGACCTCCTTGGCTATGCGGTCGGTTTCTTCCACCTCCTTCTCGAGCGGCCGCAGCTCCTGGTCGACGAAGCGCTTGACCGTGCGCTGCACCATCTGCAGCTCTTCCGGGATCGCAAAATCCATCAGGACGCCACGTACGGGACGGCGTTGCGCGACTCGCGCCAGATGGTGCGCGCCGCGGGATTCGACTTCTCTTCCAGCAGGTGGGCCGTCAGCCCGGCCGAGCGCGCCACCACGGAGAAGCAGCGGATGGCGGCGACGGGCACGTCTATG
Organism: Burkholderiales bacterium; assembly: GCA_035699685.1. GTDB lineage: Bacteria > Pseudomonadota > Gammaproteobacteria > Burkholderiales > SG8-39 > SCGC-AG-212-J23. Next base: position 7,015 of record DASSPL010000280.1, read on the forward strand.
TCGAGCATCAGCGCGCCGATCGCGCCGGTGGCGTTGATCGTGATGTGCCGGCCCTTGACCTCGTCGATTGCTTTGCCGAGCGCTCGCAGGAGCCGCATGTGGGTCTGCTTCACGCCCGCTTTCTCGGCGACGGCAAAGAGCCGCGGCGTCCTCGGGTCATCGGGCTTGTGGTGCAGGTGGCCGAAGCCGGGGATCGGCTGCCCCGACGCGATCAGGCGTTCCGCCGTCTTGCGCACGGCGCCTTCGCCTTCCTTCGCCAGCTCCTGCAGGATGGCGGCACACTGCTCCGAGGTGCCGGCAAAGACGCCGCCCACTCCGAGCAGTCCCGCGGCGATCGCCACCTGCGGCTCGTCGGGCACCGTGTCGGCGATCAGGCGCGCGACGATGGTCGAGGGGTTGATGCCGTGCTCCATGATGGTCACGAGGCACGCGTCGAGCACCTTGGCCTCGCCCGCGTCCGGCTTGCGGCCGCAGGAGAGGAAGTAAAGCATCTCGGTGAACGACAGCTCGCCGACCAGCTCGTTGACCAGATCGCGCCCGCGCACCGTGATCGAGGTGAGGTCGGACGTGCAGATGGAAGTGCTCGCCACGGGATCTCCTTACTCGACGATGCTCTTGAACCGCGGGTGCTTCAGGACCTTCGCCCAGTGATTCGATTCGGCCTCGACGGCGGCACGCAGCTCCGCCGGGGTAAGGTACAGCACCGTGCTGTTCGACTTCTTCATCGCGGCGATGAACTCGGGGTCGCGCGCGGCCTGCGCCACCGCATCGACCAGCTTCTGCTGCACCGCCGGCGGCGTCTTCGCCGGCGCGAAGAAGCCGAAGCGCGTCACTTCCAGCACGTCGTAGCCGGACTCGACCAGCGTCGGCGCATCGGGCGCGAATTCGGAGCGCTTCGGGCCCATGCTGGCAAGAACGCGCAGCTTGCCGGACTGTGCATGCGGCAGGATGGTGGTCGGCACGCCGAACACGATGTCGCTGTTGCCGCCGAGGATGGCCTGCGTCGCGGCGCCTACGCCTTTGAACGGGATATGGGTGAACTCGATGTCGGCGGCGAGCTGGAAGGCCTCTCCCGCCATGTGCGTGGTGGTGCCGGGTCCGGCGCTGCCCATGTTGATCTTGCCCGGATTGGACTTCGCGTAGGCAACGAGCTCTTTCAACGTCTTGTACGGCGCATCGGCGCGCACGCCGATGAGGAGCGGCGTGCCGGTGGCGTTGCCGATCGGCGTGAAATCATCCAGCGTGTAGCCGACGTTCTTGCGCAGGTGCGGCACGACGGCGAGCGCGGAGGTCCCGGTGAAAAGGATGGTGTAGCCGTCGGGCGCGGCGCTCTTCACCGCGTTGGTGCCGATGACCGCGCCGCCGCCCTCGCGGTTCTCGATCACCACCTGCTGGCCGAGGATGCGGTTGAGGGTCGGCGCCATCGCGCGCACCTGGAGGTCGACGCCGCCCGGGCCGTAGGGAACGATGATGCGCACCGGCTTGGTCGGAAAGTTCTGCGCGGCTGCCGCCGCGGCAAAGACCAGTGCGCCTGCAAAAGCAAATAGTTTCATTTCTCTCCTCGTTTCACAGCGGATGATAGTCCCAGGTCGGCGAGCGCGTATTCGCGCAGCTTGTTCCTCTGGATCTTCGAGCTCGCGGTCATGCCGATGGCGTCGAAGGTGTCGACGAAGCGCACGTAACGCGGCACCTTGAAGCCGGCGCAGCGCTCCTTGCACCAGGCGATCAGCTCCTCCGGCGTGGCGCTCACGCCTTCCTTGCGCTGGACATAGGCGGCGACCACCTCGACCAGGCGCGGATCCGGCACGCCGACCACCTTGGCGAGGTGCACCGCCGGATGCGCCTGCAGCACGCCTTCGACGTCGGCCGGCGCCACGTTCTCGCCGCCCACGCGCAGCATGTCCTTCAGCCGGTCGATGAAGCAGATGCGGCCCTGCTCGTCGGCGACCCCGAGGTCGCCGGTGTGCAGCCAGCCGGCGGCGTCGATCGCCTTCGCCGTCGCCTCGGGCATGTTGTAGTAGCCCTTCGTCACCGACCAGCCGCGCACGCAAATCTCGCCCGGCGTCCCGGTGGGCAGCGGCTCGTTGGTGTCCTGCTTGAAGATCTTCACCTCCAGCCCGGGCAGCGGAAAAGCGAAGCCGGCGATGCGCCGCTCGAGGTCATCGTCGTAGGGCGAGAGCGCGGCGTTCGGCGAGGATTCGGACAGCCCGTAGCCGACGCACATCTCGCGCATGCCGAGCCGCTCGACGACCTGGCGGGCGACCTCGGGACTGACCGCGCACATCCCGCCGCGCAGGCGGAGCCGCTCCGGACGGAAATCGGGATGGTTCATCAACATCACGAACATGGTGTCGTTCGCCGAGGTCATCGTGCAGCGCTCCTCCTCCATCATGCGCAGCACCGTGGCCGGCTCGAACGACGGCGCGGTGACGTAGCAGGCCCCGTGCACGCACGACGTGATCATCGACAGCGTGGTGCCGGCGACGTGGAAGAGCGGCCGGCCGCTGTAGTAGCGATCGCCCTCCTTCATCCCCTGGCGGTGGCCGAAGTGCCACGCGTCGAGCACCATGTTCTTGTGCGTGAGCATCACGCCCTTCGGGTACGCGGTCGTGCCCGAGGTGTACTGGATGAGGGCCACGTCCTCCGGTTCCGGCCCCTCACCCTGGTAGCTACCCGGGTCGGAAAGCGCGGCCGGCGAGACCACCGTTTGCAGCCTGGGCAGCTCCGCCCGGATCGAGCGCAGCATGGCGCCGAAGTCGATGTTCAGGAAGCGCTCGACCATCACCAGGAACTTCGAGTCCGACTGCGCGAGGCAGTACTTCAGCTCCTCGGCCTTGAAGCGCGTATTCACCGGCACCACCACCGCTCCGGCCAGGCTCGCGCCGTACGCGGCCACCACCCAGTCGATGCTGTTCCCCATGCAGATCGCCAGGTGATCACCCCTGCGCAATCCCATGCGCTGGAGGCTGGCCGCGGCGCGCTCTGCCCGCTCGAGCAGCTCGCCATAGCGGATGCGCTCGCCCGGCACCACCATCGCTTCCTGCTCCGGCCATTCCCGGGCCGCTCTGCGCAGTGCTTCGGGAATGGTGAGGAACGGCGGGTCGCCGACGAGCGCCGGCATCACATCCCTCCTATATGCCGGAGGATGGCAGTGGCCTTGTCCCCCGCCGTCATCAACAGTACACGCTGCTTGACCTCGGCCAGGCGCCGCTGCATCGGATAGCGCAGCACCGCGCGCCACGCCGGCGCGAAGCTCGCCGGCTGCTTCATTGCCTCGCGCACTTCCAGCGTGAGCCGCGCCGGATCGATGCGCGGCTCCACGGTGCGCGCGTTTTCCCGGCGCCGGTCGTACCACGGGAACCAGAGCTCCATATCCCGCCGCATGTGCCACACGCGCAGCAGGTGCTCGCCGTTCCAGGCGGGCGTGACCGGCTCGACACCCTCGAGCCAGCGCCGCGCAATGCCCTCCTCCACCGCCATCGGCTCATCGAGCACCAGGCTGCGCACCCGCTGCGGCGCGCGCAGCGCCGCTTCCACGGCCACTGCCGCGCCGCCCTGGTGGCCATAGAGATGAACCGCGCCCAGCTTCAACCGGTCGAGGAGCTGGAGCAGGGCCTCCGTCCACGCCTCCACCGTCTGGTCGCCCGGATCGGACTCGCCCTGCCCCGGCAGATCGAACGCCAGCGCGCCATGCTTTCTTCCGACCGCAAGGACCAGGTCGTCATACAGCGCCGAGGAGCCAGGCGCGTGATGAAGGATGACCACCGGCTCTTCCGACTTGCCGGAGCTGCGCACCAGGATCTGCGCGCCGCGGATGTCGACGTAGTCGGTGGTCGTGCGCTCCGGCAAAGGCTGGCATGCGGGCGCCGGCGGCGGCCGCTCCCGGGCCGGATGCTTAGACAGGATCTCGAGCTCGGCCTGCGTCGCGGCGCGCGCATCGCGCGGCATCTCCTGCGTCCACGTGCCCGGCGGGAACTGCTGCAGGGTGCGGAGCTGGTTGTCGCCCGGCCGCGCGCCGAAGCACACCGGCACCTTCAGGTCGGCGAGCGCCTCGAGCCCGCGGTGGCGGTAGGCGGTGGCGTAGCCGACGCGGTAGCTGTCGCCCGCCTCGAGCAGCTCGATCACGCCCCGATGAAGGAAATCGGGATCGGGCACGTCGGTGTCGGCGCGGTGCGAGAGGCGCTGCTCGTTCCACGGCCAGAACACGTGCTGGTCGCGATAGCGGAACCACAGCCACACCAGGTGGCCGCCGTCGAAGCTCGGCACGATGGGCGCGAGGTACTTTTCCAGCCGGGCCTTCTTCGTCTCGGCCGAGAAGATCGGGAAGCCGTCGGTGAGCGCCATCGCGCAGCGCTGCGGATACCGCGCCGCGAACTCGACCGCGATCTGCGCGCCGGTATGGCGCCCATAGGCAGCGGCGTGTTCGATGCCGAGCGCCGTCAGCGTCTCGGCGAGCGCGTCGGCCAGGTCCTCCGTCTCCGGCTGCTCCATCGGCAACAGGTCGGACAGGCCGAAGCCCGGCGTGTCGAAGGCGATCGCCGTGAAGCGCTGGGCGAACACCTCGAGCGGCAGGCGCAGCACCTTCGCCGAGCACGGCGAGGCATGCAGCAGCGCGACGACCGGACCTTCGCCCGCGCGGTGGTAATGCACCCGCCGGTTGCCGACGGTGACGAAGTGCTTCGTGACTTTCAAAGGCCGAGCGATCCGGGGTTCATGCGGCCTTCGGGGTCGAGCGCCCGCTTCATGCGCGCGAGCAGCTCGCGCGAACCGGGGTCCATCAGCTCGGTAAAGCGGTAGAAGCGCCCGATCTGCGCGTGCACGGCGCCATGGCGGCCGAACACGTCGCGTAACTCGGCGCGCATGCGCCGCACGAGCTCTCTGGCCGGTTCGTTTTCCGGACTACCAGCAAACCGGGCGCGGTTGCGCTCCGACAGGTGCGCGAGCTGGATCGGATCCAGCGCGTCGCGCCAGTAGAACATCGGCTCGATCGTCACGTAGGGGCCCGCCGAGGAGACGAGCCACTGCGCCGTTACGCCTGCCCCCTGGAGCGCCGCCGCATTCGATTCGATATGGGCACGCAAATCGGCCATGCAGGCCCGTGCGCGTGAGAGCGGCAGCACGCCGTGGACCGGCACCCAGCGCTCGCCGTCCGGCCCCACGAGGCCGCGGATCGAGTAGGGCTTGGCGCGCAGCGTCTTCGGCACGACGTTGTCGATTTCCCTCGCCTGGACCTGGTTGCGGACGAGATCGAGCTGCGCGGCGGCTCCCGCCTCGGTCGCCGCCTCGACCGTGAGATGCAGCGACCACGGATGCTCGTGGAGGACATTGCGCCCGCGCGCGAGCTGCGCGACGTCCTTCATGGCCTGCCCGATCGAGCCGGCTCCCTTCACCACCGCGCCGAGGATCTTCGCCGCCTCACCCGCTTCGACCCTGCTCGCCGCAGCGCCCTTGGCCGCGTCCATGGCGAAGGCGCGGCTGACGAGCCCGCGGCGCATGAGCTCCGCGATGGTGCCGACGAGCGCTTCGCCGTCGTTGAACCCGAAGGAAGCAAAGGCGGCGACGGGCTCCGGCGCGAGCCGCAGCACGACCTCGGTCTTGATGCCGAAGGCGCCGCAGTCGCCGAGGAAAAGGCCGGTGAGATCCGGCCCGCTATAGCGCTGGAACGCGGACGCATCCGCGCGCGCGGCGGAGCCGGTGCGGGCGACCGTGCCGTCGGCGAGCACCACCGTCAGGCCGATGACGCCATCCATGCCGCCGGGCAGGTTCTGCGACGCGAGGCCGCCGACGGTCGAGTGGCTGCCGGAGATCGGGCTGCGCTGGACCGCCTGCAGCCCGTGGGGTTTCAGCGCCGCGGCGAGCTTCTCCCAAGTGCAGCCGGCGCCGACCACCGCGTACAAGTCATCGGCATGGATATCGATCGCCTGCATGCGGGCGGTGTCGACCACCACCGCCGGAGCCTGCGGAACCACGCCGGCGGTGTAGGACAGGCCGGCGCCGCGGGGGACGATGTTCTCTTGGGAAAGAAGGGAAACGGCCGCAGCGGTTTCCGCGGTGGATGCGGGGCGCACGACGAGCTCGGCGACGACAGCGTCGGGCCAGACGAAGATATCGGACGACGCGTACCGGCAAGCGGCCTCGTCGGCGAGGACGTTGTCCTGGCCGACGGCTGCGGCGAGCGATTCCCGGAGCGGCATCAGCCCTTGAGGTTGAAGATGCGCAACGCGTTGTCGCGCAGCACCTTGCGCAACGGCTCCGGGCGGAAGTTGAGGTTCATCATCTCTCCCATCGCGCGCTCCGGGTCGATCACCGCGAAGTCGGTGCCGAAGAGGAACTTGTCCTGGCCGTAGGTGTTGGCGTAGTGCACCGCCTGCGGCGGCCAGTGCTTCGGCGCGTATGCGTCGCCCGCCATGTACACGTTCGGATGCTTCCAGCAGCACGAGATCATCTCGTCGGTCCACGGATAGCCGAGGTGGATGCCGATGATCGTCAGCTCGGGGAAGTGGATCGCCACCTTGTCGAGGGTCATCGGCCGGCCCACGGAAGGCAGGCGCCGGTCCTTCTGGTACACGAGGCAGTGGCCGACCTGCATCATGATCGGCACGTTCAGCTCGGCGCAGCGCGCGTAGTACGGGTACCACACGGCGCTGTCGGGCGCCTCGCCGAACCAGTGCGGATAGAAGTGCCCGCCGACGAAGCCGTACTCCTTGACTGCCTTGTCGAGCTCCTTGAGGCCGGCGATGCCGCGCGTCGGGTCGAGGCCGGCGAGTCCGGAGAAGCGGTGCGGATACTTGCGGCAGATCTCGGCCACCCACTCGTACGGAATCTCGGTCGAGCCCTTGACGCGCAGGTCGCCGCAGCGCACGGCGATGAGGAACGAGCGCTCGATGCCGGCGCGGTCCATCTTCTCCAGGTACTGCTCGATGGTGACGCCGCGGCGGTCGGCGCCGGCGACCTTGACCTTGCTGCGGAAGGCGTCGTCGGTCGGGATGCGGCCCTCGGCGAAGGCTTCGGGCGTGAAGACGTTGACGACGATGTCGATGGCGCCGTAACCGAGCGGGGTGGCCTTGGGGTCGAATGGATACAAGGAAGTCTCCTAGGAGGCGAGGACGTTGGCGCCCTCGGCGATGCGGATGCAGGCCGCCGAATGCGCTTCGCCGAGCGGCATCGCCGGCGGGCGCGCCTCGCGGCACGCAGGGATGGCGACCGGGCAGCGGGAGGCGAAGGCGCAGCCGGGCGGCAGGTCGATCGGGCTCGGCGTCTCCCCGATCACCGGGTGGCGCGCCAGCTTCGCTTCCGGGTCCGGCGGCAGGTTGGCCGAGAGCAGCGTCTGCGTATAGGGATGCGCCGGCCTTGCGAAGATCTCGCGCGTCGCGCCCTGCTCCACCACGTTGCCGAGGTAGAGGACCAGCACGCGGTCGGTGACGAGCTCCACCGTATCCAGGTCGTGGCTGATGAAGAGGATGGCGACGCCCGAGGTGCGGCGGATCTCGTCGAGGAGCTGGAGGATGCCGGCGCGCACCGAGAGGTCGAGCGAGCTGGTCGGCTCGTCGAGCACGATGAGCTTCGGCTGGGTCGCGAGCGCGCGAGCGATGCACACGCGCTGCAGCTGGCCGCCGGACAGCTCGTTCGGGAAGCGCTCCAGCACCGCCGGCGGCAGATGGACCTTCTGTGCCAACTCCTTTACCCGGCTGGCGCGCTCACTTGCCTGCAGTTGTGTATGGAGCAGCAGCGGCTCCTCGAGCGCGCGGCTGATCCTCATGCGCGGGTTGAGCGCACCCCATGGATCCTGGAACACGATCTGCAGCTTGGCCCGCAGCGCGCGCATCTCGGCCTCGGGCAGCGCGGTGATGTCGCGGCCATCGAAGCGGATCGAACCGGCGGTAGCCGGCAGCAGGCGCGTCACCAGCATGCCGATGGTCGACTTGCCGGAGCCGCTTTCGCCGACCAGCCCCACCGCCTCGCCTGCGGCGACGGTGATGTCGACGCCGTTCACGGCGTGCACATTACCGAAGCGCTTCACGAGATTGCGTCCTTCCAGGATCATCGTTCGGCGGCGAAATGGCACAGCGCCGCGTGTCCCTGGTTGAACCGCATGTTGAGTGGCGGCTGGACGCAGATGTCCGCGGCCTGCACGCAGCGGTCGCGGTACAGGCAACCGGCCGGCAGCGCGTAGAGATCCGGCGGCGTGCCGCCGACATGGGCGAAGCCGCGCTCGGCGATGCGCTTCGGCGTGGAGGCGATCAGCGCGCGCGTATAGGGATGGCGCTGCTCGCGGAATACGGCGCGCGTCGGGCCCTGCTCGACGATGATGCCCGCGAACATGACGGCGATGCGGTCGCAGTAGTGCGCGACGATGCCGAGGTCGTGGGTGATGACGATGGCGCTCATGCCGTGCGCGCGGACGAGCTCGCGCAGCGTGTCGAGCACCTCGGCCTGCACCGTGACGTCGAGGCCGGTGGTGGGCTCGTCGGCGATCACCAGTCGCGGCTGGTTGACGAGCGCCATGGCGATCAGCACGCGCTGCGCCATGCCGCCGGAGAGCTCGTGCGGCCAGGCGCGCAGGCGCTGCTCCGGCGCCGGGATGCGCACTTCGGCCAGCATTTCGCCCGCGCGGCGCCAGGCCTCGGCTTTCGACAGGCGCCTGTGCTCGCGCTGCATGCGCACCAGCTGGTCGCCGACGCGCGTCAGCGGGTCGAGCGAGGTGTGCGGCGACTGCGGGATCATCGTCAGGCGCGTGCCGCGCACGTGGTCGCGCGCGCCGCTCGCCAGGGCGGCGAGCTCGCGGCCTTCGAAGCGGATGCGCCCGCCGGCGACGAGCGCCGGCGGCTGCAGCAGGCCGAGGAGCGCGAGCGCGGTGAGCGACTTGCCGGCGCCGGTCTCGCCGACCAGGCCGAGCACCTCGCCCTCCTCGACTTCGAAGGACACGCCGTTCAGCGCGCGCGCCACGCGCAGCTGGTTGTCCAGGCCGCGGGAGGCGAAGTGCACGTGCAGGTCCTCGACCGCGAGCAGGCTCATTTTCCGGTCGCCTTGCGGCGCGGATCCAGGATGTCCGACAGCCCATCCCCGAGGAGGTTGAAACCCAGCACGAGGCCGATGAGCGCGAGGCCGGGGAAGGTGGCGACCCACCACTCGCCGCTGATCACGTATTCGGCGCCCTGGCGGATCATGGCGCCCCACTCCGGCGCCGGCGCCTGGATGCCGACGCCGATGAAGGCGAGCGTCGCGCTGATGCGCACCGCCCACGCCATGCGGATCGGCAGCTGCGCGGTCGCGCCGAGGATCGCGTTCGGCAGGATATGCACCAGCATCACGCGCCACGGCGGATTGCCCACCGCGACGGCGGCGCGCACGAAGGTCGAGTGGCGCAGCGCCAGCACCTCGGCGCGCACCACGCGCGCGAAGATCGGGCTGTCGAGCAGGCCGATGACCAGCACGACGTTGAGCAGGCTCGCGCCGGTGGCGGCGACCACCGCGAGCGCGAGGACGATCGACGGAAACGCGCGCAGCACGTCGAGCACGCGCAGCAGGACTTCGTCGAGGATCCCGCCCTTGTAGCCGGCGATCACGCCGAGCGGCACGCCGATCAGCACCATGATGATGCCGGCGGGCACCGCGATGGCGAAGCCGTAGCGCGTGCCATGGATCACGCGCGACAGGACATCCATGCCGTTGCCATCGGTGCCGAGCAGGAACTTGCCGCCCGGCGGCTTCAGTACTTCGTAGGGGAATGCCAGCGTCGGCGAATAGGGCGCGATCAGGTCGGCGAAGATGGCGGCCAGCAGCAGCAGGAGGACGATGGCGGAGCCGACCGCGAACGTCGGGCTGCGCCGCGCGATGCCCAGCGGCAGGGCGATGGTGCTCATGTGCGCCGGTGGCTGCGCGGCTCGAGCAGCAGCACCGCCAGGTCGACCAGCAGGAAGACGACCACGGAGAAGAGCGCCAGCGTCAGTACATAGCCCTGCACCACGGCGAAATCGCCCTGCAGGATGGCGTTCAGCCCGAGCTGGCCGAGGCCGCCCCACGAGAAGATGTATTCGATGAGCGAGGCCGCGGCCAGAAGCGAGGTGAGCTCGGTGCCGAGGAAGGTGAGCACCGGGACCAGCGCATTGCGCAGCGCCATGCGCCGCAGCGTGGCGCGCGAGAACCCGGAGGCGCGCGCGAAGCGCATGTAGTCACTGCCGAAGATCTCGATGGCCACGGCGCGGGTGTGCTTGATGATCGGCGCCATGGCGAGGAGCGTGAAGCAGGCGACCGGCAGCACGAGCTGCGCCGCGGCCGAGCGCGCCGCCGCCCAGTTGCCGGCGATCAGGCTGTCGATGAGCGTGCTGCCAGTGACCGCCGGCGGCGCGATCACCTCCAGGCCGATGCGCCCCATCGGCGGCGGCGCCCAGCGCAGCAGGTAGAAGAAGACGAGGATCGCCATCAGCCCCATCCAGTAGGTCGGGATGGAGAAGGTGGTCAGCGCGCCGAAGCGCGTGACCTGGTCGAAGCGGCCGTTCGGCCGCATGGCGGCGCGGATGCCGACCGGGATGCCGATCAGGGACGCGAGGCCGACCGCGAGCACGACGAGCTCGAGCGTGATGGGCAAGTGCTTGATCAGCTCCTGCAGCACCGGCGCGCCGCCCTGCCACGAGCGCCCCAGGTCCCCCTGCGCGACGCGCCCGACGTAGGTGACGAACTGCTGCAGCACCGGGCGGTCGAGGTCGAGCTCCTTGCGGATCATCTGCAGGGTCGACGCATCGGCCAACGGCCCGGCGAGCATGGCCACCGGGTCCTGGTGGCCGATGCGGATCAGCATGAACGTGACGAGCACGATGCCGAGCACCACCGGCACCGCGACCGCCAGGCGCAGCGCGAGGAACCGCGCGATCAGCACACGGCTACTTGCGGCAAACGAGCTCCTTCCACATCAGGCGGTTGTGCGGCCGCCAGAGATAGCCCTGCATGCAGGCGGCGAACACCTCGTGGGTGCCCGGCAGGAAGGTCTCGACGAAGGTGGCGTAGTCGGCCTGCTCCTTCTGCGCCTCGGCGACGATCTGCGTCCACTTGGCGTCGTTGCGCTCGGCCACCGACGCGTCGATCAGCTGGTCGAGCTTGGGATTGCAGTTGGCGTTGACGTTCGAGCCGCCCTTGCAATGCGCGGTGAGGAACATGGTGTAGGACGGATCCGGCACGAAGCCCGATGTCAGGTGCGTGAGGAACGGGATCGACCACTGGTTGATGGCGCGCCGCGCGTTCATCTCGGTCGACGGGATGCGCTTCGGCGTCACGCGGATGCCGGCCTTGGCGAGCGAAGCCTGCATCTGCAGGGCGAGCGGCTCCTCCCACCACCAGTTGGTGCTGTACTCGAGCGTGACGTCGATGCCGTTCGGATGGCCGGCCGCGGCGAGGAGCTGCTTCGCCTTGGCATAGTCGGTGTCGTAGGTCTGGGCGTCGATCGAGCCGGGAATCGGCGCGTTGAGCAGCGAGCGCGAGCGTGTGCCGAGGCCCAGGAACACCGCCTCGCCGATCGCCTTGTAGTCGGTCGCATAGGCGATCGCCTGGCGCACCTCTTTCTTGTCGAACGGCGGGAATTTCGGATTCATCCGCACCGTCGCCGAGCCCGGCGCTGCCACGCTCTCCACCTTCACCGAGCGGTCGGCCTTCAGCTCCTTGATCTGCTGCAGCGGGATCTGCTCGGCGTACTGCACCTGCCCGGTACGCACGAGGGCGACGCGCGTCGCCGCGGAAGGCACCTCGCGCCAGATGATGCGCTGGTAGAAAGGCTTCTCGAACACGTAGTTCGGGTTGACGACGAACACCGCCTGCTGCCCGGCCTGCACCGATTGCACGTGGTAGGGGCCGTAGCCGGCGGTGTTGGTGGCGAGCCACTTCGTCGCGTACGGGTCCTCGGCGGTGGCGTGCTTCTTCGCTTCCGTCGAATCGAACAGCGTGGGGATGTGCAGCGTGAGCGAGCTCAGGAAGATGCGGTTCGGCTCGGAGAGCACGAAGCGCACCTCGTCCGGCGCCACCGCCTCGACCTTGTCGACGCGGCCGACGTTCTTCATGAACAGGCCGGTGCGCTTCTGCCACTGGGACTTCTCGTAGGTCCAGACCACGTCGGCGGCGCTGAGCTCGTTGCCGAACGGGCTCTTCACGCCGCGGCGCAGCTTGAACGTATAGGTCTTGCCGTCGGGCGAGACGGTCCACTTCTCGGCAAAGTGCGGCTCGAGCCTGGTGAAGTCGAGCGAGCGCTTGCCGTCGTCGCCGCGCATGGCGAAGCGGGTGAGCCCTTCGTACACGTTCACGGTGGACTCGATCTGTCCCGGCACCCAGATGTCCGGGTCGAAGCCCTTCGGCGTGCCGGTCATCGCCATGACCAGGGTCTGCTGTCCGAACACGGGCGCGGCGAACGCGGCCGCCAGGGCGGCGGTAATCAGCACACGGGTTTTCATCAGGACGGTTCCTCCATTAGTTCGAATCGCGGAGCGTGCGCCGCATCACCTTGCCCATGGTGTTGCGCGGCAGCTTCTCCAGGAAGCGGATTTCCTTCGGCACCTTGTACTTCGAAAGCTTCTCGCGGCAGGCGGCGAGCAGCTCCTCCGCGGTGGCGTTCATGCCGGGACGCAGCACGACGAAGGCGGTGACCTGCTCGCCCCAGTATGGATGCGGCGTGCCGGCGACGCCGCATTCGGCGACCGCCGGCTGCGCGAGCAGGATCTCCTCCACCTCGCGCGGGTACACGTTCTCGCCGCCCGAGATGATCATGTCGTTCTTGCGGTCGACGAGGTAGACGAAGCCCTCCTCGTCGAAGCGCGCGAGGTCGCCGGTCACCACCCAGTCCCCGCGCATCGCCTTGGCGGTGGCCTCGGGCAGGTTGAGGTAGCCGGAGAAGAGGTAGGGCGAAGACACGGCCAGCTCGCCGACCTCGCCTTCGGGCACGTCGTTGCCCTCGCCGTCGAGGATGCGCAGGTGCGTGAGCGGCAGGGCCTGGCCGACGCAGGCGTGTTTGCGCAGCTGGTCTTCCGGCCGCAGCGCGGTGGCAATCGAAGTCTCCGTCGTGCCGTAGCGCTCGTAGAGCTTGCCCTCGCCCATCACCTCGATGATCCTCGCCTTCATCGCCTGGGCGAGCGGCGCGGTGCCGGAGATCACCGCCTTCAGGCTGCGCAGGTCGAAGCGCTTGACGCCGGCGCCGAGATCGAGCATCGCGGCGAAGTGCGTCGGCACCATGTACACGCTCGTCGCGTGGTTGGCCGACACGGCGCCGAGCAGCCGCTCGATGTCGAAGCGCGGCAGGATCTCGACCGAGCCGCCGAAGAAGATCGGCACCAGCGCCATGAGGAAGCCGGCGCCGTGGAACATCGGCGTGGTGGCCACCGCACGATCGTTCGGCCCGTAGCACTGCTGCTCCACCGCCATGACGAACGCCGACAGCACACGGCCGCGGTGCGCGAGCATCACGCCCTTCGGCCGGCCGGTGGCTCCCGAGGTGTAGGGCACCGAGAAGATGTCCAGCTCGGACACCTGCACCGGACAGCGTGAGCTGCTCGCCGCGCTGAGTAAAGACTCGTATTCGGGACCGAGCACGATGATGCGCTCGATGGTCGCCGGCGCCGCAGCCCGCGCGGCCGCCTCGAGCTCGGGCGCCACGAAGAGCACGCGAGCGCGCGAGTCTTCGCAGATGAACTTGATCTCGGCCGGCGGCGCCGCCGGCCCGATGGTCGACACCGCAAGGCCGGCGGACGACAGCCCGCAGACGAGCTCCATGTACTCCAGGCGATTGGGCGAAAGGATCGACGCGAACTCGCCGTGGCGCAGGCCGAGGCCGGCATGCGCCAGGTTGGAGACGCGATCGATGCGCTCGACGAGCGCGCGGAAGCTCAGGCGGCGGCCGCCTTCGACCAGCGCGATCTTCTCCGGCGTGCGCGCCGACGCGGCGCGGATGCCATCCGGGATGAGCATGCCGCGCGAGGCGCCGGGACGGACGCGGTCGCTCATCAGGCCACTTTGGTAGCGGCGCCGGCCATCCGCCCGGCCGCCTGGAGCATCGCGCCGCGCGAGATGCCCAGGTAGCGCGTCATGGCGTCGACGGCGTCGCGCTCATCGCGCCGCTCGAGCGCGCGCAGGATGTCCTTCATGCCGCGGATCACCGCCTTCTGCCGCTGCGGGTCGCCGAGCGTGAGGAGTCCGAGGGCGCGGACGTGGTCGGCGTAGATGCCGACCGTGCGCGCCAGGCGGCGGTTCGGCACCATGGCGAGCCAGCTCGCGCGGAACCGCCCGTTGGCGAGGATGAAGCCTTCGGCGTCGCCGCGCGCGTGCGCCGCCTCGGTCTGCTCGAGCGCGCGCCGCACTTCGGCCACGCCGGACTCCGCCTCCTGGCTGCGCGCCGCCTGGCGCACCGCCTCGGTCTCGAGCAGCACGCGCAGCTGGTAGATGTCCTCGAGGTCTTCTTCCGTGAGCGAGGGCACGGTAAAGCTGCGCCCGTGCGCCTCGACCAGGCCTTCGCTCGCCAGGCGGGCGAGCGCTTCGCGCACCGGCGTGCGGGACACGCCAAGACGCGCGGCGAGCGCGCCTTCGCGCAGCGCTTCGCCCCAGCGCACCTGGCCCGAGCGCAGGTATTCGCGCAGCATTTCGTAGACGCGATCGCTGAGCGAAGCAGCGCGCTCGACCGGCTGCAGGGGGCTCTTCTTCACCGGCATGGAGTGTACGGTGTACGGTATACAATTTTGCGGCAAGCGTGAAGATCTGGTACCAGAGCCTGTTCGATACCGGGCGACTCCCAGCGTACTTCGACGGCATCCGCAAGCGGGCGGCCGCGATCGCGCGACCCGGTACCGAAGTGCATCTGCACGGCATGCCGGCGGGCATCTACGGCACTCGGACGCCGGCCGAGGTGGTGATCTATCCATACATCGCGGCGCTGCACGCCCAGGTCATCCTCGACCATGCGCTGCGCGCGCAGGCCGAGGGCTACGACGTCTTTGCGCTGGGCTCGGTGCAGGATCCCGCGATCGACGAGGCGCGCTCGCTCGTCGACATCCCGGTGGTCGGCTACGGCGAGGCGGCGATGCACTTCGCCTGCCTGCTCGGCAGCCGCTTCGCCGTCATCGCGTTCGGCGAGCGCTTCGACCAGATGCTCGACCTGCGGGTGAAGGGCCTGGGGCTCGCCGAGCGCGCGCTGCCGACCCTGCTGATGGAGCGCACGGGCTTTGCCGATGTGGGCAAGGGACTCGATGACGCCACCGCTCTCATCGAATCGTTCACGAGCACGGCGAGGCGGGCGATCGCGCTCGGCGCCGAGGTCATCATCCCCGGCCAGCTCTATCTCAGCGAGGCCATCGCCCGCGCCGGCCTGACCCGCATCGACGAGGCGCCGATCGTGGACGGCCTCGCGGCGACCGTGAAGATGGCCGAGGCGATGTCGGATCTGAAGCAGCTCGGCATCTCGGTGACCCGCCGGGGCTACACTCACGCGCGAGCGCCGAAGGACGTCCTCGACCAGGCGCGCGCGTTCCACAAGAGAAAGGATCCGCAGTGATGAAGCAATGGCTGCTCGCCGCCCTGATCGTCTCCAGCTCCGCGCTCGCCCAGACCTTCCCGGCGAAGCCGGTGCGCGTCGTCGTGCCGTTCCCCCCCGGCGGCGGCACCGACATCGTCGCGCGCACCGTCACGCCGAAGATGGCCGAAATCCTCGGCCAGCCCTTCATCGTCGAGAACCGCGCCGGCGCCGGCGGCAACATCGGCACCGACGCGGTGGCCAAGTCGCCCGCCGACGGCTACACGCTGCTCATGGCGAGCGCATCGACCGCGATCAACACCACGCTGGTGCCGAACCTGTCCTGGGACTTCTCGCGCGACTTCGCGCCGGTGGTGCTGCTCGTGGTGAACAACCACCTGCTCGCCGCGCACCCCTCGGTGCCGGCCAACAACGTGCAGGAGCTCCTCGCGCTCGCGAAGGCGAAGCCGGGGCACGTCACGTACGCCTCCTACGGCAGCGGCAGCTCGGCGCACCTCAGCGCCGAGCTGTTCAAGTCGATGGCCGGCGTCGACCTGCTGCACATCCCGTACAAGGGCGCGGCGCCCGCGGTGAACGATCTCCTCGGCGGCCAGGTGAACATCGTCTTCGCCGACGTCGCCGCGATGCTGTCGCACGTCAAGTCGGGCAAGCTGAAGGCACTAGGCATCGGCTCAACGAAACGCTTCGAGGGCCTGCCCGACGTACCCACGATCGCCGAGTCCGGCGTGCCCGGCTTCGAGGCCGGCGGCTTCCTCGGCCTCGTCGCCCCCGCCGGCACGCCGCCGGCGGTGATCAACGCGCTGAACGCCGCCGGCCAGAAGAGCCTCGCGCTGCCCGACGTGCGCGAGCGCCTGCTCGGGCTCGCCAGCCCGCCGGTCGGCGGCTCGCCCGAGCAGTTCGCGGCTCACATCAAGCGCGAGATCGACAAGTGGGCGCGCGTCATCCGCACCGCCAACATCAAGCCGGAATAAAAGGCCGTCGTCCCCGCGAAGGCGGGGGCGACGTTCAGGTGGTAGTTACTTCGCCGCCGCCGGGAACGGCGGCAGCTTCTCGGTGTGCCGCGGGTCGTGCTGGATGATGACCGTGGCGCGCAGGTTCTTCTCGATCTCCTTGATCCGCTGCATCGACGCGATGCTCTGGGCGCGGTCGTAGTTGAAGCCCGGCACGCCGAGGCTCGCGTAGTTCTCCTGGAAGTGCACGGCGTCGCCCACCAGCAGCACCGGCCCTTTCTCCTTCAGGCGCACGAGCAGGATGCTGTGGCCGGGCGTGTGCCCCGGGGCGCGCAGCATCATCACGCTGCCGTCGCCGAACACGTCCTTGTCCGCGGTCAGCGGCTCCACCTTGCGGCTGGTGCCCATCCAGTCGGCGAAGCCCTTGACGTTGGCGCCGCCCATCGGCGGCTTGGCATTGAGCCCGTCCCAGTCGCCCTTGCCGATGAGGAGCGTGGCG
>DASSPL010000281.1:0-3455 GCA_035699685.1 Burkholderiales bacterium
CGGGTCTTCATGATGTCGTCGAAGACCGCCTTCACTTCCGGCGATGCGTCTTTGTACTCGATGAGCCTGACGAGGGCCAAGGTATCCTCCCGGGGGAATGTTGGACCCAATGGTAATCGTTGCCGGCATCGCGCTCCTCGCGCTGCTCGTCGCCTTTCCGCTTCTCCTCGCCTCGCTGCGCAGGCTGCGGCGCCTGCAGGTGGTCCGCGGCAGCCTGTTCTTCGGCTCGGGCGCCATCGTGGTCCTGCTGGCGATCGGCGCCGCGTTCGTGGTGCTGAATCTCTTCACCTACGCGCGCCTGACCCACGAGCAGCACGTTGCGCGCGTGACCATGCGCCAGCTCGGCGAGCGCCATTACGTCGCCACCCTGCAGCCACCCAAGGACCCGGCGCGCCACTTCGAGCTGCGCGGCGACGAGTGGCAGATCGATGCGCGCGTGCTGAAATGGCGAGGCATCGGCACGCTGGCCGGCCTCGACACGCTCTACCGCCTGGAGCGCCTGTCCGGGCGCTACGCCAGCGTGGCGCTGGAGCGCACCGCGCCGCGCACGGTGCACGCGCTCGCGCCGGACTCCACGCTGGACTTGTGGTCTCTATTGCGCCACCACCGCTATCTGCCCCTTGCGGACGCCCTCTACGGCAGCGCGGCCTACGTGCCGATGGCCGAGGGCGCCGAGTACGACGTCAGCGTATCGGCGAGCGGCCTGGTGGTGCGGCCGGCGAACGAAGCGGCGAGGAAAGCGCTCGGCGGCTGGAAGTGAACTGCTAAAATCCGCGGCTTCCCATGAAGTTCCTCTTCGACCTGTTCCCGGTCGCGCTGTTCTTCGTAGCCATCCAGATCTGGGACATCTTCGTCGCCACCGCCGTGGCCATCGGCGCGACCATCGTGCAGGTCGGCTACCTCCTCGTGCGCGGCCGCAAGGTCGAGCCGATGCTGTGGGCGAGCCTCGTGATCATCGTCGTGTTCGGCGGCCTCACGCTGTACCTGCGCGACCGGACCTTCATCCTGTGGAAGCCGACGGTGCTCTACTGGCTGTTCGGCGCGGTGCTCGCCGGCGCGGCGCTGCTCGGCCGGAACCTGATCCGCGCCCTGCTGTCGGACCAGATGCGCCTGCCCGACCCGGTGTGGAACCGCCTGAACTGGAGCTGGGTCGGATTCTTCGCCGTCATGGGAGTCCTCAACCTGTACGTCGCGTTCAACTATTCCGAGAAGACCTGGGCGAGCTTCAAGCTCTTCGGCGGCATGGGCCTGATGTTCCTCTTCATCGTCGCGCAGTCGCTCGTGCTCGCGAAGTACATGCACGAGGAGCCGAAAGGGAAATGAGCAGCGTCGCCGCCGAGATCCGCAGCCGCCTCGCGGCGCTCGAGCCGACGGAGGTCGAGCTCGTCGACGAGAGCGAGAAGCACCGCGGCCACGCGGGCTACCGGGAGGGCGGCAACACCCACTGGCGCCTCGCCATCGTCTCGCCTCGCTTCCAGGGCAAGACCGTGGTCGCGCGCCATCGCATGGTGTACGAGGCGCTCGGCTCGCTCATGCAGGACCCGATCCACGCGCTCGCCATCACGGCGCGCGCTCCCGAGGAAACGAAAGGACAACGATGAAGGCAATCTTGCTGGCGGCGGCGCTCCTCGCCCTGCCGGTGCTCGCGCAGGACAAGGCCAAGCCCGCCGCGAAGGCGGCGCCCAAGGACGCCGTCGCGATGGTCAACGGCCAGCCGGTGCCGGCCTCGCGCATGGAATTCATGATGCGCCAGCAGACCGGCCGCGGCGCCCCCGACAACGACCAGATGCGCGCCGCGATGCGCGACGAGCTCATCAACCGCGAGATCGTCATGCAGGAAGCGCAGCGGGCGGGCCTCGCCAGGACGCCGGAAGTGCAGGCGCAGCTCGACATCGCGCGGCAGGAGATCCTGGTCGGCGCCTATCTGCGCGACTGGGTGCGCAGGCACCCGGTGAGCGACGCCGACGTGCAGAAGGAGTACGACCGGTTCAAGACGCGCACCGGCGACAAGGAATACCGCGCGCGCCACATCCTGGTCGACAGCGAGGACGAGGCGAAGTCGCTGGTGGCGCAGCTGAAGAAAGGGGCCAAGTTCGCCGACCTCGCCAACAAGCATTCGAAGGACCCGGGCAACAAGGAGCAGAACGGCGGCGAGCTCGACTGGAGCGTGCCGAGCGCCTACGACAGGGGTTTCGCCGACGCGCTGGTCAAGCTCGAGAAAGGCCGGTTCACCGAGACGCCGGTGCAGTCGCGCTACGGCTACCACGTCATCCTGCTCGAGGACGTGCGGCCGGTGCGCTTCCCGCCGCTGGCGGAGCTCAAGCCGCGCATCCAGCAGCAGATCACGCAGACCCGCGTCGAGGAGATGGTGCGCGGGCTGCGCGCCAAAGCCAAAGTGGAGTAAGCCATGGCACGGTACGGAAAGAAGGCCCGTTCGAAAGTGAAGCGCGTGATGCACGAGCGCAAGCGCGGCACGCTGCGCAGCGGATCGGGCAAGCGCGTGAAGAGCCGCAAGCAGGCGATCGCCATCGGGCTGTCCGAGGCGCGCCGCGCCGGCGCAAAGGTGCCCAGACGGCGACGCAAGTCCTCTCGGAAGAAGAAATAGCGTCCGGCGGCACTTTCCAGGTGGTGCGCGGCAACCTCCTGGAAGAGCCGGTCGACGCCATCGTCAACGCCGCCAACGGCCACCTCATGCACGGCGGCGGGGTGGCGGGCGTCATCTCGCGCGCCGCCGGTCCCGCGCTGCAGGCCGAGTCCGACCGCCTGCTCACGGTGAGCGGCCCGTTCGCGAGCGGCACGGCGGTCGTCACCAGCGCCGGCCGGCTCCCCTTCAAGGGCGTGATCCATGCCGTCGGCCCGCGCCAGGGCGAAGGCGACGAGGAAGCCAAGCTGGTGCGCGCGCTTTCCGCGGCATTCCGCATCGGCAGCGAAAAAGGCTGGCAGAGCGTGGCCTTCCCGGCCGTGTCGGCCGGCATCTTCGCCGTGCCCCTCGAGGTGTGCGCACGCGCGTACCTCAAGGCCGCGCGATCCGCGCCGCTGCGCAATGTGCGGCTATGCTTGCGCGATCAACCGGTAATCGACGCGGTGCTAAAGGAGCTCAAGCGATGAAGTGGATCGTCCTGCTGGCCGCGCTGGCGCTGACGAGCGCGCATGCGCAGAAGATCGAGAAGGCCACCTTCGCCGGCGGCTGCTTCTGGTGCACGGAAGAGGCCTTCGAGAAGGTGCCCGGGGTGCTCGAGGCGGTGTCCGGCTACATGGGCGGCAAGCAGAAGAACCCGACCTACGAGCAGGTCTCGACCGGCCGCACCGGCCATACCGAGGTGGTCGAGGTGCGCTACGACCCGGCGAAGGTGAGCTACGAGAAGCTGCTCGAGGTGTTCTGGGTGAACCACGATCCGACGGTCAAGGACCGCCAGTTCTGCGACTCGGGCTCGCAGTACCGGCCCGAGATCTTC
>DASSPL010000282.1:0-18705 GCA_035699685.1 Burkholderiales bacterium
GGCGCCGCGGAACGCCTTGTGCACCACCTCGGCCTGCGTCGGCGCGGCATCGTCGTGGACGATGTCATCCGGCCGCAGCAGCACCTCCACGGGATGGCTTTCGGAGGAATCGGCCTGCAGCGTGCCGAGCTCGATTTCCAGCGCGCCGCCGTCGACCGGCCGCGCCGGCAGGAACACGCCCTGGCCGACGAAGTCGGCGACGAACCGCGTGGCGGGCCGGTGGTACAGGTTGTAAGCCACGTCCCATTGCTGGATGCGGCCTTCGTGCAGCACGCCGACGAAATCGGCGATGGCGAACGCTTCCTGCTGGTCGTGGGTCACGAGCACCGCGGTGGCGCCGCTCGCCTGGATGATCTCGCGCAGCTCGAGCGACAGGCGCTCGCGCAGGTCGACGTCGAGATTGGAGAAGGGCTCGTCCAGCAATAGCAGCTCCGGCTTTGGCGCCAGTGCTCGCGCCAGCGCCACGCGCTGCTGCTGGCCGCCGGAGATCTCGTGCGGATACTTGTTCAGCTCGGTCGACAGATGGACCAGCCGCGCCATCTCCTCGATGCGCGCCTTGCGCTCGCCGCGCAGGCCGAAGCCGATGTTCTCGGCCACCGAGAGGTGCGGGAACAGCGCGTAGTCCTGGAACACCATGCCGATGCGCCGCTCTTCGGGCGGCACCCAGGTGTCCGGGCCGGAGACCGTGCGTCCGGACAGCCGGATGACGCCGTGCTGCACCGGCTCGAAGCCGGCAATGCAGCGCAGCACCGTGGTCTTGCCGCAGCCGCTCGGCCCGAGCAGGCAGCCGATCGCGCCGCGCTCGAGGGAGAAGGAGACGCCCTTGACGACGTCGCGGTCGTCGTAGGCGTGGCGGAGATCCTCCACCTCGAGAAGGGCCATGGCCCCTAGTTTATAGTCATTCTCATTTAGACTCCGGGCCCATGTCGCGCCCGCTCGGGGTCCTGGGGATCGTCACGCTGCTGGTCGGCATCGCGCTCGCGGTGCCGCTCGCTTCCGTGCTGTCGTCCCTGTTCGCCGGCACGGGCGACACGCTGCGCCACCTCGCGCAGACGGCGCTGCCGCGCTACGTGGCGAACACGCTGATGCTGCTCCTGCTCGTCAGCGCGGGCGTGATCTCGATGGGCGTGGTATCGGCGTGGCTGGTCAGCTCGTACCGCTTCCCCGGCCGCGGCATCCTCGAATGGGCGCTGATGCTCCCGCTCGCCGTCCCGGCGTACGTGATGGCGTACGTCTACACCGACTGGCTCCAGTTCACGGGCCCCGTGCAGACCGCGCTGCGCGAGACGATGGGATTGAAATGGTTTCCCGAGATCCGCTCGCTGCCGGGGGCCGCGGCGATGCTGTCGCTCGCGCTCTTCCCGTACGTCTACCTGATCGCGCGCACCGCGTTCCACGAGCTCTCGAGGAGCGCCATCGAGGCCGGGCGCCTCGCCGGGCTCGACGCCTGGGGTGCATTCTTCCGCGTCGCCGTGCCGCTCGCGCGACCCGCGATCGTCGCCGGCGCGTCGCTCGCGCTGATGGAGACGCTCGCCGACTTCGGCACGGTGTCGTACTTCGCGCTCGAAGTGTTCACCACCGGCATCTTCAAGGCCTGGCTCTCGCTCGGCGACAGCGTGGCGGCGGCGCAGCTCTCGGCCTGCCTGCTCGCCTTCGTGGTCCTGGTGCTCGCGCTCGAGCGTGCCAGCCGCAGCCGGGCGGCGTACAGCTCGGCGACGCGGCGCCCGCTGCGGCCTTACCCCTTAGGGGGATTCAAGGCGTTCCTGGCCATGGCCGCGTGCGCGCTGCCGGTGGTGTTTGGATTCGCGCTGCCCGCGTTCCTGTTGCTGGGGATGGCGTGGGAAGAGCGGGGCGCCTACCTCGGCGCGCGGATGCTCGCGCTGATCGCCAACAGCTTCACCCTGGCCGGCCTCACCGCGCTGGTCGCCGTGGTCCTCGGCCTCGCCATGGCGTACGCCGCGCGGCTCAACCGCAGCCGGGTCGTCACCGCCGTGAATCGCGCGGCCGGATTCGGCTATGCGCTCCCCGGAGCGGTGGTCGCCGTCGGCGTGCTGGTGCCCCTGGGGAAGCTGGACAACGCTCTGTCTGCTCTTCTGGAACGGATGGCCGGGCAGCCGGTGGGCTTGCTGCTGACCGGCACCGTGGCGGCGCTGGTCTACGCCTACCTCGTGCGGCTGCTCGCCGTGTCGCTGCAGACCATGGAGGCGGGCCTCGCCAAGATCACGCGCAGCATGGAGGATGCGGCGCGCTCGCTCGGGGCAGGCGCCGCGGCGACGCTCGCGCGCGTGCACATTCCGCTCCTCGCGCCCAGCCTCGCGACCGCGGCGCTGCTGGTTTTCCTGGATGTGCTGAAGGAGCTGCCGGCGACGCTCGCCCTGCGGCCGTTCAACTTCGACACGCTGGCGATCGAGGCCTACAACCTGGCGAAGGACGAGCGCCTCGCCGAAGCGGCGGCGCCGGCGCTGGTCATCGTGGCGGTGGGATTGCTGCCGGTTCTCTACGTGACGCGGCGCTACTTCCAGGCCACGCGGTCGTAGATTTTCTGCGAGTCGGGCTGGTTGCGGCCGAGCTGCGCGACGTTGATCTGGTCGCGCTTGAAATTGCCGAACGTGCTCAGCACCGGATTGTCGACCCTGACGCTCGCGACCACCGGCCACTCGTTGTTGCCGTCGGCGAAGTAGCGCTGCGCCTCGTCGCTCGCCAGGTATTCGAGGAACTTGACCGCGGCGTCGCGGTGCGGCGCGTTCTTCGCCACGCCGGCCCCCGAGATGTTGACGTGCGTGCCCCATGACTTCTGGTTGGGCAGCACGATCGCCAGCTTGTCGGCGATCTCCTTCTCGTCGGCCTTCTCCGAACGTGCAAGGCGTGCGTAGTAGTACTGGTTCGAGAGCGTGACGTCGCACTGGCCGGCGGCCACCGACTTCAGCTGGTCGGTGTCGCCACCCTTCGGCTCCTGCGCGAGGTTGGCGCGCACGCCCTTGGCCCACGCTTCCGCCTTCTCGGGTCCCAGGTGGTCGATGAGCGCGCCCATCAGCGAGAGGTTGTAGATGTTGGTGGAGGAGCGCATGCACACGCGGCCCTTCCACTTCGGCTCGGCGAGCTGCTCGTAGCTCTCGATCTCGCCCGCCTTCACCTTCGACTTGTTATACGCGATGACGCGGGCGCGGCTCGAGAAGCCGAACCAGTGGCCGCCGGGCTCGCGGAAGTTGGCGGGGATGCGCGACTCGAGCACCTGCGACTTCACCGGCTGGAACAGGCCCAGCTGCTCGGCGCGCCACAGGCGCCCGGCGTCCACGGTGATCATCACGTCGGCGGGACTTCTCTGTCCCTCGTTGCGGATGCGCTCGATGAGCGCATCCTCGCCCGCCTCGATGCGGTTCACCTTGATGCCGGTCTTCCGGGTGAAGCCGTCGTACAAGGCCTCGTCAGTCTTGTAGTGGCGGGAGGAGTAGATGTTGACGACGTTGTCCTGCGCGGCGGCGCCGAACGCCAGGCTCGCGAGGACGGACAGGGCGAGGAGTCTCATGGTGCCCAAACGATAATTCTTCTCATTGAGCTTGTCAATGAGAATTATTATCAACGGGAAGGCGCTAGAACGACGGAGGATCGAGGCGGCGCGCGCCGTTGAATCGCGCGCGCCAGTAGGGTGTGTCGATCTTCTCCACGCGCACTTTCGCGCCCGGGCGTGGCGCATGCACGAAGTGGCCATCGCCGAGATAGATACCGACGTGTGAGAAGGGGCGGTTGCGCGTGTTGTAGAAGACGAGGTCGCCGGCCTGCAGCTCGGCGCGCTTCACTGCGCGCCCGACGGTGCGCTGCTCATCCGTCGTTCGCGGAAGCGTGATGCCCCAGGTGCGCTCGAACACGTGCGCAACGAGGCCGCTGCAGTCGAACCCGGTTTCAGGCGTGCGGCCGCCGAAGCGATAGCGGATGCCCACCTTGATGGTCGCTTCGTGCGCGGCCATGGCGCGGTAGCCGGCGGCATCCCCGGTGTGCGCCAGCGCCGGCGCCGCGGCGAGCGTGAGAAAGACGCAGATAATGAGGATCTTGGCTGCCATGCGTAGACGGCCGGCAGCTTCGCGCGTTCAGGAAGAAACATGAATCGCAGGGGGTTGATCCTTTTTGCTGTGCTCGCCGCGCACGCCCTTTCCGCCGGCGCGCAGAACGCGTTGGAAATCATTGCTCTACGGCATCGCACGGTAGAGCAGGTGATCCCCGTGCTGCAGCCCCTGGTTGAGCCGGGTGGCACCCTTTCCGGCCAGGGCACGCAGCTTTTCGTGCGCACGAGCGCCGCCAACCTGTCGGATATCAAGCTGGCGCTCGAGTCGATCGACCGCCCGGCCAAGCGGCTGATGATCTCGGTGCGGCTGGACGAGTCGCTGGACGCCTCGAACCGCGAGCTCGGCGCGAGCGGCAGGTTCAGCAACCGGGGCTCGAACGTGGAGATCCGCGCGCAGGACAACCGCGTGCGCGCCGATGAGCGCGTCGACCAGCGGGTGCAGACGATAGAGGGCGGGCGCGCCATGATCATGACCGGCGCCTCGCGCCCGGTGCGCCAGCGCCAGCTGATCCAGACGCCGGGCGGCGTGGTATCGCAGGAAGTCACCGTGCTGCAGGAGCAGGCGAGCGGTTTCGAGGTGATCCCCCGCCTCGCGGGCAACGTCGTGCACGTGGAAATCGCCCAGCAACACATTACCCAGCGCGCGGCCAGCGCCGTGAGCGGCCGGCTCGGCGAATGGTTCGAGCTCGGCGCCGTGGCCGTCAACGCCACGCGCGATGCGAGCGGCATTGCCTCCCGGGCGCAGTCGAGCGGCGGCGAGACCCGGCGGGTCTGGATCCGAGTCGATGAAGTCCCTTGACGCGGTGTTCGCGCCGGGCGGCGCGCTCGCCGCGGCAATCCCCGGCTACCGCGAGCGCCGCGGCCAGGTCGAGCTCGCCAACGCGATTACCGAGGCCATCGAGTCGACCGGCGTGCTGGTCGCCGAGGCCGGCACCGGCACCGGCAAGACGTTCGCCTACCTGGTGCCGGCGCTGCTCGCCGGCGGCAAGGTGATCGTCTCGACCGGCACCAAGACCCTGCAGGACCAGCTCTTCGACCGCGACCTTCCCGCGGTGAAGTCAGCGATCGCTTCGGGTGCGAGCGCTGCAGTGCTGAAGGGCCGCGCCAACTATGT
Organism: Burkholderiales bacterium; assembly: GCA_035699685.1. Classification (GTDB taxonomy): domain Bacteria; phylum Pseudomonadota; class Gammaproteobacteria; order Burkholderiales; family SG8-39; genus SCGC-AG-212-J23. The sequence goes on from DASSPL010000282.1 coordinate 5,175, forward strand.
CTGCCTCTATCGCCTGAAGCGCGCCGGCGCCGAAGGCCGCTTCGCGAGCCGGGACGAGATCGCCCAGCTGCAGAAGATCGAGCGCTTTGCCGCGCTGAGCGCCACGGGCGACCGGGCCGACCTCGCCGAGGTGCCCGAGGACGCGCCGGTGTGGTCGCAGGCCACCTCGACGCGCGAGAGCTGCCTTGGCCAGCAGTGTCCCGACTATTCCGACTGCTTCGTCATGCGCGCGCGGCGCAACGCGCTCGCGGCCGACGTAGTAGTGATCAACCATCATCTCTTCTTCGCCGACGTGGTGCTGCGCGACGAGGGCATCTCCGAGCTGCTGCCCGCCTGCAACACGGTGATCTTCGACGAGGCGCACCAGCTCCCCGAGACGGCGCGGCTCTTCTTCGGCGACACGCTGTCGACCAGCCAGCTCATCGAGCTCGCCCGCGACGCGCGCGCCGAGCTGCGCACTGCGGGCGGCGGCTCGCCCGAGCTCGAGGCGCTCCTCAATCGCGTCGACAAGGCGGCGCGCGACCTGCGCATCGCGCTCGGCGACAGCCCGGTCCGCTACGCCTGGCCGCAGGCCCTGCGCCTCGAAGGCTTTCCGGACGCGCTGACCCGGCTGCGCTCGGCGGTCAAGATGCTCGACCAGGCGTTGAATGCCCAGGCCGAGCGCTCCGAGGGCCTCGGCGCGTGCGCGCGCCGGGCCGGCAACGCCTACGCGGTGCTCACCCGGCTGATGGAGACCGACGCCCACGAGGACGTGCGCTGGGCCGAGGTCTTCGGCCAGAGCGTGCAGCTGCATGTCACGCCGCTGCACTCCGGCGAGCTCTTCCGGCGCCAGATGGACGACCATCCGCGCGCCTGGATCTTCACCTCGGCCACGCTCGCCGTCGGCGAGGACTTCGGCCACTTCACGCGCGAGCTGGGCGTCGAAGCCGCGCGCACCGAGCGCTGGGAGAGCCCGTTCCGGTTCCGCGAGCAGGCCCTGCTGTACTTGCCCAAGGCGCTTCCCGAGCCCAGCGACCCGGGGTTCACCGATGCGGTCATCGAAGCCGCCTTCCCGGTGCTGCAGGCGAGCGGCGGCCGCGCCTTCCTCCTGTTCACCACGCTGCGCGCGCTGCGCCGCGCGCACGAGCTCCTGCGCGGGCGCATCGAGTTCCCGCTCCTCGTGCAGGGCACCGGCTCGCGCAGCGAGCTGCTGGCGCGGTTCCGCAAGCTGGGCAACGCCGTGCTGCTCGGCAGCGCGTCATTCTGGGAAGGGGTCGACGTGCGCGGCGAGGCGCTCTCGCTGGTGGTGATCGACAAGCTGCCGTTCGCCCCGCCCGACGATCCGGTGCTGGCGGCGCGCATCGACTCGCTGAAGAGCACCGGCAGGAATCCGTTCAACGAGCTGCAGCTGCCGCAGGCGGTGCTGCAGCTCAAGCAGGGCGCGGGGCGGCTGATCCGCGACGAAAGCGACCGCGGCGTGCTGATGCTGTGCGACCCGCGCGTGATCTCCAAGCCCTACGGGTCGCGGATACTCAAGAGCCTGCCGCCGATGAAGCCGACGCGCAGCCTCGCCGAAGTTCAGGCGTTCTTCGAAACCATGAGCTCGTCCGCGACGTGAATGCGGATGATTTCCTCGAAGCTCGGATCGGCGCGGAAGCCTAGCGAGAGGGCGCGCTGCGGATCGAAGTTGCGCGGCCAGCCTTCGACGATCTTCTGGATCACCGGGTCGGGCTGCTCGCGGATCAGCTTCACCGCTTTCTCGCCCGCCACCTTGCGCAGCGCCTCGATCTGCTCGCCGACGGTCACCGAGACGCCGGGCATGCTGAGGTTGCGCCGCGTGCCCAGCTTCGCCGTATCGATCGTCGCGGCATGCATCAGGAAGCCGATCGCGGCGCGCGGCGACGCGTGCCAGTGGCGCACGCTCTTCGGCACCGGCAGCACCGCTTCCTGCCCGGCGAGCGGCTCGCGGATGATGCCCGAGAAGAAGCCCGACGCGGCCTTGTTCGGCTTGCCGGGGCGCACGCAGATCGTCGGCAGGCGGATGCCGATGCCGTCGAAGAAGCCGCGGCGGCTGTAGTCCGAGAGCAGCAGCTCGCCGATCGCCTTCTGCGTGCCGTAGCTGGTGAGCGGCGCATTGAGGAACTCGTCGCCGATCGCGTCCGGGAACGGCGCGCCGAACACCGCGATGGAGGAGGTGAACACAACGCGCGGCTGGTATCCCTGCTTGCGGATGGCTTCGAACAGCAGCCGCGTGCCGTCCAGGTTGACGCGATAGCCCTTCTCGAAGTCGGCCTCGGCCTCGCCCGAGACGATCGCGGCCAGATGGAAGATCACATCGGGCCGCGACGCGACCAGCTTCTCGGCCTCGCCCGGCGTCGACAGGTCGGAGGCGACGATCCTCGCTCCTGCCGGGCCGCTGGGGGGCACGACGTCGTGCAGGATGAGCTCGCTCGCCTCCGCCTCGAGACGCTCGACCAGCTTGCGGCCGATCATGCCGGCCGCGCCGATGACCAGCGCCCGTTTCACCAGTTGGGGTCCCATATCCGCCACCACGGCACCTTGGGCTTCACGTCCTTCGCGCGGGCGCCGGCGGGGAAGTTCTTCTCGAGCACGCGCCGCGCCGAATCGGACAGCTCCTTCATGCCGAGCTGCTCGTAGGCCTGCACCAGCACGGCCATCGCTTCCTCGATCGCGGGCGCCTGGGGGTAGTGCTGGATGGCGTACTGCGCGCGGTTCGCAGCGGCCAGATACGCGCCGCGCTTCATGTAGTACTTGGCGACGTGCACCTCGTTCGCCGCGAGGGCGTTCAGGAGATAGCGCATCCGCGCCGCGGAGTCCTCGGCGTAGGGCGAGTCCGGGAAGCGCGTGACCACTTCCTTGAAGGCGAGGAAGGCCTCGCGCGAGGCCTTCGGGTCGCGGTCGCTCATGTCGGGCGTGGTCAGCCAGGCGAAGGCGCCCGCCAGCTCATGGAAGTTGATCAGCCCCTTCAGGTACCAGGCGTAGTCGACGTTCGGGTGGGTCGGGTAGAGCTTGATGAAGCGGTCCGCCGCCGCCACCGCTGAGGCGCGCTCGCCGTCCTTCCAGTGCGCGTAGCCGAGCTCGAGCTGCGCCTGCTGGGCGTAGCGGCCGTAGGGAAAGCGCGCCTCGAGCTTCTCGAGGTACTTGATCGCCTTCCCCCAGTCCTTGCCCGACATCGCGTCCTTCGCCTCGCCGTAGAGGCGCTGCGCCGACCAGTTGACGGTCTCGTCGTCGGGGTTGCCGAGGGAGCTGCAGGCGGCAAGGACGGCCACCAGGAGTGCAGCAAGTAAACTTCGGAGCATGGGGCGCGAAGATTATAGCGACTGGGATGCCACGCTCGTCGCCACGCTGAACGCCGAGGTGCCGCGCGAGATGGGCGGCCTGCGCCTCGACCAGGCGCTCGCGCGCCTGTTCGGACAGTACTCGCGCAACCGGCTCCAGGAATGGCTGCGCGCCGGCCACATCCTGGTCGACGGCAAGAGCCCGCCGGCGCGCATGGCGGTGATGGGCGGCGAGAAGATCACCGTGTCGCCGCCGCGCCTCGCGCACGAGGGCGCGCCCAAGGCGCAGAAGATGCCGCTCAAGATCGTGCACGAGGATGCGGCGCTCATCGTCATCGACAAGCCCGCCGGCCTGGTGGTGCATCCCGGCGCCGGGCAGCCGGACCGCACGCTCCTCAACGCGCTCCTCGCGCATGCGCCTTCGCTCGCCGGCGTGCCGCGCGCCGGCATCGTGCACCGCCTCGACAAGGACACGAGCGGCCTGCTCGTCGTCGCCAAGACCGTCGAAGCGCAGACCGACCTGGTCAAGCAGCTCGCCGAGCGCAGCATGCGGCGGGTCTACGTCGCCCTCGTGCAGGGGGACCCGCCCGCCAGCGGCGCCATCGATGTCCCCGTCGGGCGCGACCCGAAATCACGCACGCGCATGGCGGTCACGCATCGCGGCAAGCCCTCGCGCACGACCTATCGCGTGCTCGAGCGCTTCGGCCGGGCCGCGCTGGTCGAATGCCGGCTGGACACCGGACGCACGCACCAGATCCGCGTCCACTTCCAGCACATCCGCCATCCGCTGATCGGCGATACCGTCTACCGGCGCGGCACGCGCCACGGCATCGAGTTCCCGCGCCAGGCGCTGCACGCCGCCGAGCTCAGCCTGCGCCATCCCTCGAGCGGCGAGGAAGTGAGCTGGCGCTCGCCGTTGCCGCGCGACTTCAAGAAGCTCGTCGACAGCCTGCGCGCATGCGCAATTTGAGAAATGAGTTGATCCTTCCGGACTGGAGCGCCGCCGGCGTTCAGGCTTTCGTCACCACCGCCGCGAGCGGCGACATGGGCAGCGAAGAAGGCCGGGGTTTCCTCAAGCAACGGGTTCCGGCGCAGCCGCGCTGGATGCACCAGGTACACGGCCCGCGCGTCATCGACGCCGACAGCACCACCACGCTGGTACAGGCCGACGCGGCGGTGGCGAGAAAAGCCGGCACGGTGTGCGTGGTGAAGATCGCCGACTGCATGCCGGTGCTCTTCGCCGGCGAAGGCGTCGTCGCCGCCGCGCACGCGGGCTGGCGCGGCCTGGCGGCGGGCGTGCTCGAAGCGACCATCGACGCGATGCGCGTTGCGCCCGGCTCGCTGCAGGTGTGGATGGGCCCGGCCATCGGTCCCAGGGCCTACGAGGTGGGTGAGGATGTGCGCGCGGCTTTGTCGGGCTATCCGTCTGCATTCGAGCCGACGCGCCCGGGCCACTGGCTGCTCGATCTGTATGGCGTGGCGCGAGCGAAGCTGGAGGCCAGGGGGGTGAAGGAGATCCGGGGCGGCGGCTTCTGCACGTATAGCGAGCGCGAGCGCTTCTTCTCGTACCGGCGCGACCGCGACAGCCGGCGCATGGCCGCGCTAATCTGGCTGCAGGGATAGAATCCCCGACCCCATGACCCTCGGCTGGATCCTTGCCGCGAGCGTGGCGGGCGGCACGCTGTCGGTGGGCTTGGCGGCCGTCGCGCTGACGCTGCGCGCGACGTGGATACCGATGCTGGTGTCCTACGCGATCGGCGCGCTGCTCGGCGCAGCGTTCCTGGAGGTGATCCCGCACGCTTTCGAGCACGACGCGGGCGAGGCGGCGGCCGCGATCCTGGCCGGCATCTTCGCCTTCTTCATCCTCGAGAAGCTCCTGCTCTGGCGGCATTGCCACACCGAGAACTGCGAGGTGCACGACCAGCACGAGCGCTCGCACGACCATGGGCGCAGCGGCCTGCTGATCGTCGTCGGCGATACGGTGCACAACTTCGTCGACGGCGTGCTGATCGCCGCCGCGTTCCTGCAGAGCACCGAGCTCGGCATCATCGCGGCGGTGGCGATCATCGCGCACGAGATTCCGCAGGAGGTCGGGGATTTCCTGATCCTGCTCCATTCGGGCTATACCCGCGCCCGGGCCCTGGCGATGAACCTGATGTCCTCCGCCGCGACGATCGTCGGCGGTGTGGCGGGCTACTTCGCGCTGCAGTACTTCACCGGTTGGGAGGCGGCGCTGCTCGGCGTGGTCGGCGCGAGCATGATCTACGTGGCGGTGGCCGACCTGATACCCGGCTTGCACCGGCGGCCGGAGCTGCGCGACACGGTCTCCCAGACCCTCCTCATCGCCGCCGGCATAGGCAGCATCGCGCTCGTCCGCGCGCTCGTCGCACACTAAGTAAAAGGAACTACCGATCAGTAGGTTAGGCGGGATTTGACGCCGCTCGTTGTGCGTCGCAAAATCGACTGGCTTGGCCCCTTCCGTGCACGCATCTTCCCCCGATGCAGTCCTAGCGGCGATCGCGCAGTCCGGCAACGCCGTCACGCACGGCTGGATGCGGATGTTGTCTTCGCCGCCCGATCTGGGCGCCGCGTCGGCGCTGCAGGCGGCGTATCTCGAGCAACAGGCGAAGCTGTGGAACGCGCTGCTCGCCGGGCGCAGGGAGACCCTGGTCGAAGACGGCGACAAGCGCTTCGCCTCGCGCGAGTGGCGCGAGGACCCCTACTACGATTACCTGAGGCAGTCGTACCTGCTCGCCGCGAAATACATCGAGGACGTCGTGGCCGCCGCGCCGCTCGCGGACGATGCGAAGGAGCGCGCGCTGTTTGCCGCGCGGCAGTGGATCGACGCCATGTGCCCGGCGAATTTCCCGGCGATGAATCCGGTGGCGATGCGCGCCGCGCTCGAGTCGAAGGGCGAGAGCCTGACGCGCGGCCTCGCCAACCTGGTATCCGACGCCGCCCGGGGCCGCATCAGCCAGACCGACGAGAAGGCCTTCGAGCTCGGCCGCAACATCGCCGTTACGCCGGGCGACGTCGTGTTCGAGAACGACCTCATCCAGCTGATCCAGTACCGGCCGCGCAGCGATCAGGTGGCGAAGCGGCCCCTGGTGATGATCCCGCCCTGCATCAACAAATACTACATCCTCGACCTGCAGCCGGAAAACTCGCTGGTCGGCTACGCCGTCGACAGCGGCCACACCGTGTTCATGGTCTCGTGGCGCAACGTCGGCGCCGAGCAGGGGCGCTACGGCTGGGACGACTATCTCGAGCTCGGCGTGTTCAGCGCGCTGCGCGTCGCGCAGGAGATCACCAAGGCCGACAAGGTGAACGCGCTCGGCTTCTGCGTCGGCGGCACGCTGCTCGGCGCCGGCCTCGCGGTGATGGCCGCGAAAGGCGAGGACATCGTCGAGAGCGTGACCTTCCTTGCGGCGATGCTCGACTTCTCGGAAACCGGCCAGATCGGTCTCTTCGTCGACGAAGCATCGGTCACCACGCGCGAAGCCACCATCGGCCAGGCGGGCATCCTGCCGGGGCAGGACCTGGCCTTCGTCTTCTCGAGCCTGCGGGCCAACGACCTCATCTGGCCGTACGTGGTGAACAACTACCTGCTCGGCGGGCAGCCTGCGGCGTTCGATCTTCTCTACTGGAACGCGGACAGCACCAACCTGCCCGGCCCGATGTACTGCTACTACCTGCGCAATACCTATCTCGAAAACAAGCTTCGCGTGCCCAACGCGCTCACCAATTGCGGCGTTGCGGTGGACCTCGGCCGCGTGAAGCTGCCGATGTTCGGGCTCGCGACGCGCGAGGACCACATCGTGCCGTGGCGCTCGGCCTACCGCACGCTGCACCTGCTCGGCGGCGAGGACAAGACGTTCGTGCTCGGCGCGAGCGGCCACATCGCCGGCGTCGTGAATCCGGCGTCGAAGAACCGTCGCAGCCACTGGATCGGCACGCCGTATCCGCGCGAGCCGCAGGATTGGCTGCAGCAGGCGAAAGAGCAGAAGGGCAGCTGGTGGCCGCGCTGGATGCAGTGGCTCGACGCACACGGCGGCGGCAAGCGCAAGGCGCCGGCCCGATCAGGGAATGCGAAGCACAAGCCGATCGAATCGGCGCCTGGCCGCTACGTGCGGCACAGGATCGTTCACTAGGAGGCACCATGGAAGAGATCTATATCGTCGGCGCAAGCCGCACCCCGATCGGCAAGTTCGGCGGCACGCTCGCGAAGACGCCGGCCGCCGACCTCGGCGCGCTGGTGATCAGGGAAGTGCTGAAGCGCGCCGGGGTGAAGGCCGAGCAGGTATCGGAGGTGATCATGGGCCAGGTGCTGACGGCCGGCGTCGGCCAGAACCCGGCGCGGCAGGCGGCGATCAAGGCCGGGCTGCCGGAGATGATCCCGGCGATGACCATCAACAAGGTGTGCGGCTCGGGACTCAAGGCCGCGATGCTCGGCGCGCAATCGATCTTCCACGGCGACGCCGACATCGTCGTCGCCGGCGGCCAGGAGTCGATGAGCCTGTCGCCGCACGCGCTGATGGGCTCGCGCGACGGCTTCCGCATGGGCGACGCCAAGATGGTCGACACGATGATCGTCGACGGCCTGTGGGACGTCTACAACCAGTACCACATGGGCGTCACTGCGGAGAACGTGGCGAAGGAATACGCCGTCACGCGCGAGGAGCAGGACGAGTTCGCGGTGAAGAGCCAGAACAAGACCGAGGCGGCGCAGAAGGCCGGCCGCTTCGCCGACGAGATCGTCACCGTCGAGATCCCGTCGCGCAAAGGCCCGGTGGTGTTCAAGGACGACGAGTATCCGCGCCACGGCGCGACGCTCGACGCGATGAAGTCGCTCAAGCCGGCGTTCGACAAGAACGGCACGGTGACCGCGGGCAATGCCTCCGGCATCAACGATGGCGCGGCCGCGGTGGTCCTCGCTTCGGCGAAGAAAGTGAAGGAGCTCGGGCTGAAGCCTCTGGGCCGCATCAAGGCATTCGCCTCCGCCGGCGTCGACCCGAAGTACATGGGCATGGGCCCGGTGCCGGCGTCGAAGCGCTGCCTCGCGCGCGCCGGCTGGCAGCCGAAGGACCTCGACCTGATGGAGATCAACGAGGCTTTCGCCGCGCAGGCGATCGCGGTCAACCGGCAGATGGGCTGGGACACATCGAAGGTGAACGTGAACGGCGGCGCGATCGCGCTCGGCCACCCGATCGGCGCGTCCGGCTGCCGCATCCTGGTCACGCTGCTTCACGAGATGCAGAAGCGCGACGCGAAGAAGGGCCTCGCGTCGCTCTGTATTGGTGGAGGCATGGGCGTCGCCCTTGCCGTGGAACGCTAAAAGGAAACCAGATGGGCAACTCCTCGGAAGTCATCGATCCCGAAACCTCGAGCGACACCTGGCGCGACCGGTCGCGCCCGATCATCCCGCGCATCGTCTTCGTGTCGGGCGGCATGGGCGGGATCGGCAGCGCGATCTGCCGGCGCCTCGGCCAGACCGGCCACACGGTGATCGCCGGCTGCCTGCCGGGCTACGAAAAGAAGGACGAATGGCTGGCGCGGATGAAGAAGGAGGGCCTGCGGGTGCACGCCGCCGAGGGCGACGTGGCGGACTTCGATTCCACCACGGCGATGTTCGCGCGCGTGCGCGACACGGTCGGCCCGGTCGACATCCTGGTGAACAACGCCGGCATCACGCGCGACTCGGTGTTCAAGAAGATGACCGAGCGCGACTGGATGGAGGTGATCAACACCAACCTGAACAGCGTGTTCAACGTCACGCGCCAGGTGATCGACGGCATGGTGGAGCGCGGCTGGGGCCGCGTCATCAACATCTCGTCGGTGAACGCGATCAAGGGACAGTTCGGCCAGACCAACTACTCCGCGGCCAAGGCCGGCATGGCCGGCTTCGCCAAGGCGCTGGCGCAGGAAGTGGTGCGCAAGGGCGTCACCGTGAACACCATCTCGCCGGGCTACGTCGAGACCGACATGGTGATGGCGATCCGCAGGGAGATCCGCGACCAGATCGTGCAGCAGATCCCGATGGGGCGGCTCGCCCGGCCGGAGGAAATCGCCGCCGTGGCGGCGTTCCTCGCCTCGGACGAGGCGGGCTATATCACCGGCGCGAACATCTCGGTGAATGGCGGAATGCACATGATGTAGACTGGCCGGCCCGAGGAGGAGGTTATGGCAAAGCAGCGAATCGCCGTCGTCACGGGCGGCATGGGCGGCCTTGGCGAGACGATCAGCACCAAGATGGCGGACGCCGGCTACCGCGTCGTCGTCACCTACTCGCCGTCGAACACCAAGTACAAGTCGTGGCTCGAGGACATGAAGAGCCGCGGCTACAGCTTCTCCGCGTTCCCGGTCGACGTCGCCGACTACGAGTCGTGCGCGCGGCAGAGCGCGATCATCCAGAGCGAGGTGGGCGCGATCGACATCCTCGTCAACAACGCCGGCATCACGCGCGACATGACCTTCAAGAAGATGACGAAGGCCGACTGGGACGCGGTGATGCGCACCAACCTCGACTCGTGCTTCAACATGACCAAGCAGGTGATGGACGGGATGGTCGACCGCAACTGGGGCCGGGTCATCAACGTGTCGTCGGTCAACGGGCAGAAGGGCGCCTTCGGCCAGACCAACTACTCGGCGGCGAAGGCCGGCATCCACGGCTTCACCAAGGCGCTCGCGCTCGAGGTGGCGCGCAAGGGCGTTACTGTCAACACCATCTCGCCCGGCTACATCGGCACGAAGATGGTGACGGCGATCCCGAAGGAGATCCTCGACACCAAGATCCTGCCGCAGATCCCGGTTTCCCGGCTCGGCAAGCCCGACGAGGTGGCGGGGCTGATCATCTACCTGTGCTCCGAGGAGGCCGCTTTCGTCACCGGGGCGAACATCTCCATCAACGGCGGCCAGCACATGTATTAAGGAGTAGACTTCGTTCGTGGCCGTCCCCGAGCCCAAGATGCCCGAGTCCAAGTCTTCCGGTGAAAGCCAGCTCCGGCTGATCAAGAAGTACCCCAACCGCCGGCTCTACGACACGAAGACGTCGAGCTACATCACGCTGGCCGACGTCAAGCAGATGGTGCTGAAGCAGGAGGAGTTCCAGGTGGTCGACGCGAAGAGCGGCGACGAGCTGACGCGCCAGATCCTGCTGCAGATCATCCTCGAGGAGGAATCGGGCGGCATGCCGCTCTTCTCCTCCGATCTCCTGTCGCAGCTGATCCGCTCCTACGGCAACGCCATGCAGGGCATGATGGGCTCGTACCTCGAGCGCAACATCCGCGCCTTCCAGGACATCCAGAAGGCGCTGCAGGAGCAGTCGCAGAAGATGTACGGCGACAACTCGCGCACCTCGCAGGAGCTCTGGTCGCAGTTCATGAACCTGCAGGGCCCGGCGATGCAGAGCCTGATGCAGGCGTACATGGAGCAGTCGCAGAAGATGTTCCAGCAGTTCCAGGATCAGATGCAGAACCAGGCCCGCAACATGTTCTCGGGCCTGTCCTTCCCCGGTTTCCCGACTGGTCAAAAGAGCGACAAGGGCGAAGACAAGTCCTAAGGTCGGCTTCGTTTCCCTAGGCTGTCCCAAGGCGCTCGTCGATTCCGAGCGCATCCTCACGCAGCTGCGCGCGGAGGGCTACGCCACCTCGCCTTCGTACGACGATGCCGACCTGGTGATTGTCAACACGTGCGGCTTCATCGACGCCGCGGTCGAGGAGTCGCTCGACGCCATCGGCGAGGCGCTCGCCGAGAACGGCAAGGTGATCGTCACGGGCTGCCTGGGCGCGAAGGAAGGCGTGGTGGCGAAAGTCCATCCCTCGGTGCTCGCCATCACCGGCCCGCACGACACGCAGGGCGTGATGCAGGCGGTGCACGAGCACCTGCCGAAGCCGCACGATCCGTACGTGGACCTGGTTCCTGCCCAGGGCATCAAGCTCACGCCGAAGCACTACGCCTACCTGAAGATCTCCGAGGGCTGCAACCACCGCTGCACCTTCTGCATCATCCCGTCGATGCGCGGCGACCTGGTCTCGCGCCCGATCGCCGAGGTGATGCAGGAAGCGCAGAACCTGGTGCAGGCCGGCGTCAAGGAGCTGCTCGTCATCTCGCAGGACACGAGCGCGTACGGCGTCGACGTCAAGTACCGCACCGGCTTCGTCGATGGCCGTCCGGTCAAGACGAAGATGACCGATCTCTGCCGCGCGCTCGGCGATCTCGGCGTCTGGGTGCGGCTGCACTACGTCTATCCCTATCCGCACGTCGACGAGGTGATTCCGCTGATGGCGGAAGGAAAAATCCTGCCCTACCTCGACGTGCCGTTCCAGCACGCGAGCCCGCGCATCCTCAAGCTGATGAAGCGGCCGGCGTCGAGTGAGAAGGTGCTCGAGCGCGTCCGCAGCTGGCGCAGCATCTGCCCGGACATCACCATCCGCTCGACCTTCATCGCCGGCTTCCCCGGCGAGACCGAGGCCGAATTCGAGGAATTGCTCTCGTTCCTCGATGAGGCGCAGCTCGATCGGGTGGGCTGCTTTGCCTACTCGCCGGTCGAGGGCGCGGCGGCGAACGAGCTGCCCGATCCGGTGCCTGACGACATCAAGCAGGAGCGGCAGCGGCGCTTCATGGAGAAACAGGCGAAGATCAGTGCCGCCAAGCTTCAGCGCAAAGTCGGCAGTATTCAGAAGGTGCTGATCGACGAGCCCGGTATCGGCCGCTCGGCGGCGGACGCGCCGGAAATCGACGGGGTGGTGCGGTTCAAGGGCGGGAAGGCTGGCGAATTTGCCGAGGTTCTAATCGAGCGTGCGGACGAGCACGATCTCTACGGGAGAAGGCTATGACGGACGTGATGGTAGTGGCGGGTGCGAGGACCGGGATCGGCGACTACGGCGGCGGCTTGAAGGAGGTCCCGCCGACGAGGCTCGGCTCGATCGCCATCCGCGAGGCGGTGAAGCGGGCGAACGCGGATCCGGCGAGCATCGGCCACGTCGTCATGGGCAGCGTGATCCACGGCGAGGCGCGCGACATGTATCTCTCGCGCGTCGCGGCGGTCGATGCCGGCCTGCCGGTCGGCACGCCGTGCCTGACGGTGAACCGGCTGTGCGGCTCCGGGCTCCAGGCCGTGGTGTCGGCGGCGCAGCACATCCTGCTCGGCGACTGCGCCATCGCGGTCGCCGGCGGCGCCGAGAGCATGAGCCGCGCGGCGTACATGCTTCCCTCGGGCCGCTGGGGCCAGCGCATGGGCGACGCGCCGGTGATCGACGCGATGACCGCCGCGCTGCACGACCCCTTCGGCCACGGCCACATGGGCGTGACGGCGGAGAACATCGCTGCGAAGTACGGCTTCACGCGCGAGCAGCAGGACCAGTTTGCCCTGGAGTCGCACAAGCGGGCCGCGCGCGCTATCGAAAGCGGGTACTTCCAGTCCCAGGTGGTCCCGGTCGAGTTGAAGACGCGCAAGGGCGTCGAGCAGTTCACCACCGACGAGCACGTGCGAGCCGATGCCAGCATGGAGAACCTGGCGAAGCTGAAGCCGGTGTTCAAGAAGGACGGTACCGTCACCGCGGCAAACGCCTCGGGCATCAACGACGGCGCGGCGGCGATCGTGCTGATGGATGCCAAGGCGGCGAAGAACGCAAAGCCGATGGCGCGCCTCGTTGCCTACGCGCACGCGGGCGTCGACCCGCAGGTGATGGGCCTGGGGCCGATCCCGGCGGTGAAGCGCGTGTTCGAGAAGTCCGGGCTGAAGCCCGCCGACATGGACGTGATCGAGTCGAACGAGGCGTTCGCCGTGCAGGCCATGGCCGTGACGCAGGATCTCGGCCTCGATCCGGCGAAGGTGAATCCGAACGGCGGCGCGGTGGCGCTCGGCCATCCGGTGGGCGCCACCGGCGCGATCCTGACGGTGAAGGCGCTGTACGAGCTGCAGCGCACGCAGAAGCGCTACGCGCTCGTCACGATGTGCATCGGCGGCGGGCAGGGCATCGCCGCCATCTTCGAGCGCGCCTAGGAAATCAGGGCGGCGCCGCGAGGAGCGAGAGCAGCTCTTCCTGCGCCGAGTGGCCCTTGGCGCCGCGCCGGGGGCGCAGACGCTCGTAGCCGCCCTCAGCGCCCATCAGCCAGGCGTGGGAATTGTCCTCGAGGTAGGGCTGCAGGCCCTCCCTTATCACGCGTTTCTTCAGCACCGGATCGAGCAGCGGGAAGCACAGCTCGATGCGACGGAAGAAATTGCGCGCCATCCAGTCGGCGCTGGCGAGATA
>DASSPL010000283.1:0-9797 GCA_035699685.1 Burkholderiales bacterium
CGCGCTTTCCTCCGGGCCGAAGCGCGGGTTCAGCATGAAGTTGCCGATGAAGCGGTCGGGGTACTTCTGCGTCAGCTCGGCGATGTACGCCATGTAGTCGCGGATGCCGTCGCGGCCGGTGCGGCCGCCGATGCGATGCACGGTGTTGCCCGGCGGCGGCATGATGAACCCCATGTCGATGCGCCGCGGCTTGCCGTTGATCATGTACGGGCCGTCCATCAGCTTCAGCATGCGCTCGCCGGTGAACGGCGTGCCGGTGTGGCGCCAGGCCTCGTCGACCAGGTTCGTCGGGTGCAGATGCGTATCGATGATCATGCAGTCACCTTCATTCCGATCATGCGGGCGACGTTGTTGCCGAGGTAGCCCTCCAGCGTCTCCTCGTCCAGGTTCATGCCCTGCGGCGGCTCCATGCACAGCACCTCGAGGTGGCGCAGCCACATGCCGAACTCGTTCGGCGGCGTGTCGGTGCCGAACAGGATCTTGTGCTTCGGCAGGTCCCTGGCGAACTCGACGATGCGCGACTGCAGGCACCAGCCGGACTCGCAGTAGACGTTCGGCAGCTCCATCGCCCACTGGAACGGCTCGAAGCAGTACACGCCGCCGGTCTGCACGCCGAAGTGCGCCATGATGAAGTTCACCTTCGGGAATTCCTTGATCAGCGGCACCCACTCGGTCGGGATGCTGTAGGGGCCGTCCCCGGTATGGAGCTTCACCAGCGTGCCGAGCTCCGCGGCCTTCCTCAGCACCGGCCGCACCCAGTCCTTCGCGCGGTCCGGGCGGTAGGCGTGCATGTTGGCGTTGAGCTGGAGCATCTTGAAGCCGTATTCCTTCACGTGCCGCTCGAACTCGGTCACGCCGTCCTCGATGCCGTAGCGCGGGTTGTAGACGAAGCAGCCGATGAAGCGCTCGGGATACTTCTTCACCAGCTCGACCGTGTACGCCATGTAGGCGCGGATGCCTTCGCGGTGGTCGAGGTGGTCGTTGTCGAAGTTGTGCAGCGTGTTGCCCTGCGGCGGCTGGATGAACGCCATGTCGATGCGGCGCTTCTTGCCGTTCACGTAGTACGGGCCGTCCATCATCTTGAGCAGGCGCTCGCCGGTGAACGGATCGCCGTCGTGCCGCCACGCGCTGTCGACCGTCTTGGTCGGATAGCAGGAGAGATCAATGATCAAGCAAGACTCCGGTCATGACTGGGGGGCGGGAGCAATTTCCGACCAGGAGGACCCTGGCTGACCGCTTCTACTCTCGCAATCGGATGGTACTGCTATATTCGCCGCGCTTGTGAAGCTCGCCGACTACCCGCCGCAGGAACCGCTTTCCGAAGCCGGCCAGGCCTACAGCGCGGAGTGCTGGAAGCGCAGCGAAGGCATTCCGTTTCGCGAGGAGAGCTATGGGCCCGACGCCTGGCAGCGCCTCGCCATATATGAACCGCGTCAGGCGGACGGGCGCGTTCTGCTTTTCTGGCACGGCGGCGGCTGGACCTCGGGCTACAAGGAATGGTTCGGCTTCATGGCACCGGCCTTCACCGCCGCCGGCATCACCTTCATCTCCGCCGGCTACCGTCTCGCGCCGCAACATCTGTTTCCCACCGGACTGGAGGATTGCGTCTCCGCCCTCGGCTGGGTCGAGCAGAATGTTTCGAAGAACATCTACATCGGCGGCCATTCTGCGGGCGGCCACTATGCAGCGCTGATCGCCGCGCGCGGCGGCGGCAACCGCGTCAAGGGCTGCTTGCCGATTTCCGGCGTGTACGAGTTTGGCGAGGGCTCGGGCCTCACCATGCGGCCCCGCTTTCTGGGCAGCACGGAAGACCGCTTGGCCAGCCCGCGCTATCAACTGCAGCCGCCGCTACCGCCGTTCCTCGTCGCCTATGGGACGAAAGACTTCGCGCACCTCATCCCGCAGGCGGAGCGTTTCGTCGAGGCGGTGCGCGCCGCCGGCGGCAAGGCGCAGGCGCTCCCCATGGAGGGCCGCACGCATTTCACCGCCAGCTACGCCGGTGGTGAAGCCGACGGTCCGTGGGTGCCGGCGGCGCTGGCCTTCATGAGTTGAGCAGGCGCCACACCCGCTCCGGGGTGGCCGGCAGCTCGATGTGGTCGACGTCGAGCGCGTCGCAGACGGCGTTGGCGACCGTGCCGAGCGAAGGGGTCGTGCCGCCCTCGCCGCCGCCGCGCATTCCCAGCGGGTGGCTCGCCGCCGGCACTTCGCTGATGGCGGTGGTGAAGAACGGGAACTGGTCCGCGCGCGGCATGGCGTAGTCCATGAAGCTCGCGGTCTGCAGCTGCCCATCGGCGTCGTAGACGATGCGCTCCATCAGCGCCTGGCCGACGCCGGCGACGATGCCGCCGTGGGTCTGCCCGTGGATGATCAGCGGATTCACCGCGCGTCCGACGTCGTCGACCGACGTGTAGCGCACGACTTCCACCATGCCGGTCTCCGGGTCGATCTCGACTTCGCACACGGCGCAGCCGAACGCGTACGACGGCAGCGCGTCCGTGTTGTCGTGCTCGCCCGCGAGCGGCGCGAGGTCGGACAAGGCCACGCTGCGGTCCGTGCCCTTGACGGTGAACCGGCCGCGGGAGAACTCGATGTCGGCGGCCGCCGCTTCCAGTTTCTCCGACGCCTTGTCCTTCCCCTTCTCGATGATCTGCCGGCAGGCCGCGTCCATCACCACCGCGCCCATGCGCATCGAGCGTCCCGAGTGCGTGCCGCCGCCGATCGGCGAGATATCCGTATCGCCGGCCAGCAGGCGCACCTTGTCCATGTCGACGCCCAGCCATTCGCCCACCAGCTGGGCGAAGCTCGTCTCGTGCCCCTGGCCGGAGGAGATGGTGCCGAGGGCGATATCGACACTGCCGTCCTTGTGAAGAGCGATGTGTGCCCGCTCGCGAGGCGCGCCGGTATTGAGCTCGATGTAATGACCCATGCCGATGCCGCGCAGCTTTCCACGCCTTCTCGCGTCGGCTTTCCGACCAGCGAAGGTTTCCCACTCTGAAAGAGCCATGGCGCGCTTCTGCACCGCCGGGTAGTCGCCGCTGTCGTACACCAGTCCCTGCGTGTTCCTGTAGGGAAACGAGCGCACGAGGTTCTTCAGCCGCATCTCGGCCCGATCGAAGCCGTGCCTGCGCGCGGCGAGATCGATCAGGCGCTCGATGACGAACATCACCTCCGGCCGGCCGGCGGCGCGGTAGGGCGAGGTCGGCATGGTGTTGCTGGTCATTGCGCGCGCCTCGAATGACGCGCAAGGCAGGTCATAGACGGACGTCGCGACGCCGACGCCTTTCGTGAGCGGGATGTACGACACCGGGTACGCGCCTACATTGCTCGTGTTCTTAGAGCGGAAGCCGAGGAAACGCCCTTCCTTGTCGAGCGCCAGCTCGGCGCGCACCGAAAGGTCGCGCGCGTGGTCGTCGGTCAGGAAGCATTCCTGGCGCTCGGCGCGCCACTTCACCGGGCGGCCGAAGCGCTTCGCCGCCCAGGCGACGAGCGGGATCTCCGGGCAGATGTAGTTGCGCGTGCCGTAGCTGCCGCCGACGTCGCGCGCGACGAAGCGCACCGCGCTTTCCGGCACGCCGAGCGCGCCCGCGGTGTCGGCGCGAAACCGCTGCACGCCGCCGTTCGGCGCGTGGATCGTGTAGCGGCCGTCGGCGAAGGCGGCGAGCACGGCGCGCGGCTCGAGCGGCACGCCGGTCACGCGATTGATGCGGGTCTCGAGGCGAACGACATGCGCAGCCGACTCGAATGCGGCGTCGACGGCCTTGCCGACCTCGGCGTCGACCAGCACCTCGGATTGGAGGGGGAGGACTTCGTATTCCACCTGCACGGCGTCGGCGCCATCCCTCGCCGCCATCGGCGTCTCGGCGATCACCATCGCGACGGCCTGGCCGACGAAGCAGGTCTCGTCAGTGGGGAGCACGGGATAAGGCGGAATGCGGAACGGCGAGCCGTCGCGATTCTGCAGCTTCACCTCGTGCGGATTCACGGTCACCGGCTTGGTGGGAATAGGTTGCAGGCCATCCGCTGCGGCGTCCTTGCCCGTGAGGACCGCCAGGGCTCCGGGGACGTCCGTAGTGATGGAGACAATGCGCGCGTGCGCATGTGGCGAGCGCACCATGCACGCGTAGAGCTGTCCCGGCAGGTTCCAGTCGTCGGCGTAGCACCCCGCGCCGCGCAAAAGGCGCTCATCCTCCTTGCGCGGGACGGGCTTGCCGATCACTAGAGGTACTTGCCGAGATCCACCGCCGGGTAGGCGACCTTCACGTAGCGCTTGCGCTTGTCGGCCGGCAGCGTGGCGTCGATGATCATCTTGGCGACGATGCCGTGCTCGCCGGAGCTCGGGTCGAGCTCGTTGGTGTGCGCGCCCGAGATGGTCGAGACGCCGGTGTCCCACCGCGCGCGCGTGGAAAGCGCCCACATCACGTCCGCCGGGTCGAAGATGTCGACGTCGGCGTCGACGATGATCACGGTCTTGAAGTTGACGTGGCCGGCCATCGCCGCGATGCCCACGTTCTTCGCCTCGCCGGGCTGCGGGTTCTCGAGCGCGATGAGGGCGGTGAAGCCGCCGGAATAGGGCGGCAGGTGAACCGCCTTCACGCGCGGGGAAATGTGCCTTACGAAGCGCTCGAGCAGCGGCTCGCGCGTGATCATGTTGCCGACGCTGACGTGCTCGTAGCCGCCGCCGTTCATCGTCTGGAAGATCGGGTTCTTGCGGTGCGTGATGCGGGTGATGCGCGCGACGTGCTTCGGGTCGGCGCCGGAGTAGTGGCCGGTGAACTCCGCCATCGGGCCTTCCATCTGGCGCTCGCCGGCGATGACCTCCCCCTCGAGGATGATTTCCGAGGTTGCGGGAACCATCACATCGCAGGTCAGCGCGCGCACCACCGGAATGGGCGCCTGCCGCAGCGCGCCGGCCACTTCATACTCGTCGCCGGAGTAGCGGAACGCCGCCGCCATCATCACCACCGGGTCCGGCCCGAGCGCCACGCAGAACGGCAGGTTCTGGCCCTTGGGCTCGATCTTGTCGAAGAACGCCTTGATGTGGCGCCAGATGTTCATGCTGATGCCGCTGCGATCGGCGCCGTAGATCTGCATGCGGTTGTAGGACAGGTTGTGGCGGCCGCTATCCGGATCGCGCGCGATCACTACGCCGGCGGTGATGAAGGCGCCGGCGTCGAGCGGCGAATGCGTCGGGATCGGCAGCCGGCCGAGGTCCGGCTTGTCGATCACGACTTCCTGGCATGGCGCCGTGCCCTTCTGCAGCTCGTACTTCACCGGTTTCTCGGTGCCCGCGGCCATGCGCGCGCCCACTTCCGACGGGGAGCAGTCGAGCGCGAGCGCGATGCGGCTCTGCGAGCTGAGCAACGCACCCGTGACCGGGATGTCGTGGCCCTTGACCGAGTGGAAGAGGGCGCCCTTGCCGGCCTTCTCGCAGGCGTTCAGCACCGCGCCGAGCTCGCGCACCGGATCGACGGGCTTGCGGATGTCGTAGAGCTCTCCGGCACCGCGGCACTTGTCGAGGAACGCGCGCAGGTCCATCAGTAAGCCCAGCCGGAAGCCGGCAGTTGCGCCGCCTCGAGCGCGGTGCCCGAGATGCCGCCGGGCAGGTCGTCCAGCCCGCCGACCTTGCCGGGATTCATGAGCAGGTGCGGGTCGACCGAGCGCTTGAAGGCGATCTGCGCCGCGTCGATGTCCTTCATGCCGCCGTTCTGCAGCAGGAAGGTGTGCGCGTTGGCGATGCGCACGCCTTCGGCCTCGAACGCCTTGTAGAGACGCGTCATGTGCTCGAACCCCTGGTAGCGGAAAAGCGGCACCCCTTCGGCCGTCATGTAGCCGTTGAAGCGCTTGTACTCCAGATGAAGAAAGACCTGGTCACCGAGCTTGCGGTGCACGCGGCCGATCGCGCCCAGCGTGTCCTCGCGCGGGAAGATGCAGACGAGGTAGGTGAGGGACCGGTCGGCGCGCAGCGCGTGCATCGTGGTGTGGCCCCAGGTGTACTCGTAGATGCCCGCTTCCGGCTTGCAGGAGGCCACCGTGCCGGAAAAGTCCCGCGCCATGGCCTCGAACGCTTCGCGCGTCTCGGCGCCGATCATGAGCAATGCCGCAGCCTTGCCCTCCGGGAGGTCGAGGGGCTTGAAGAATCCCGGGATCGGCCACGCGTGCACGCTGACCAGCTTCTTCAGGATGCCGTCGGCCGTGGCGAGTGCCATGCCGAACTCGGCCGCGCGCGTGAAATCGTCGAACAGGACGATGGTGTCGAGCCACTCGTGCGCCGGCGCGAGCGGCAGCTCGACCTCGGTGACCAGGCCGTTCACGCCGTACGCGTGGTGCACGAGGTTCACATCGTCGCCGCGGAGCTCGAGGACGCGGGGAACTTCCTCGATCGTCACGATCTTCAGGCCGAGGAGGTTGCCGCGGTCGCGCAGGATGCCCCAGTTCACCGTGCCGACGCCGGCGTGGCCGCCGCCGACGAAGCCGCCGAGCGTGGCGAGCTTCCTGGTCGACGGGTGCATGCGCAGCTCGCGGCCGGTCTTTCTGAGCGTTTCGTCGAACGCACCCATGCGGATGCCGGCCTGCGCGCGCGCGCTCCAGGGCTTCTGCCAGAGGACCTTGTCGAGGCCGAGCATCTCCACGACCGCGCCGCCCGCGAGCGGCACCGCCTGGCCGAAGTTGCCGGTGCCGGCGCCGCGCGCTACCAGCGGCACGCGGTGGCGCGCACAGGCGGCGGCGATGCGTACCACCTGTTCTTCGCTGGCAGGGGAAAGCACGACTTCGGCGAGGCGCCCCGCGAGCGCCGCCGACATGATCGGGCTGAACCAGCTGAAGTCGGCGCTCTTCACGCGCAGCGCCGCCGGGTCGCGCGAATGCGGGACGTCGCCGAGATCCTCGATGAAGGCGTCCATCATCCTTCGCGCTTCACCGCGCTCTCGTGCCAGCGCCGCAGCGCGAAGTGGCTGACGAGCGTCAGCAGGATGAAGATGAGTATCCCGGTGCCGGTGATCATGAAGAGCGCGGCGAACATGCGGGCGATCTTGAGCTGGTAGCCGGCCTCGAGGATGCGGTAGGCGAGCCCCGACTGGATGCCGCCCGAGCCGGCGACGAACTCGGCGACCACGGCGCCGATCAGCGCAAGGCCGCCGCTGATGCGCAGGCCGCCGAGGAAGTAGGGCAGGGCGCTCGGCAGGCGCAGGTACCAGAACACCTGCCGCCGGTTGGCGCCGTAGAGCTGCAGCAGGTTGAGGAGATTATGGTCGGTGCTGTTCAGGCCGAGCGTGGTGTTGGAGACGATCGGGAAGAACGCCACGATCCAGGCGCAGATGAGAAGCGCGGCCGAGGTGTCCTTCACCCAGATGATGATGAGCGGCGCGATCGCCACCACCGGCGTGACCTGCAGGATCACGGCGTAAGGGAAGAAAGAGAGCTCGACCCACTTCGACTGCGCGAACAGCACGGCGATGAGGACGCCGATGATGGTGGCCGCCGCAAGCGCGGCGGCGGTGATGGCAACGGTGACGAGGAGCGACGGGTAGAGCGTCGACCAGTCGGTGATCAGCGCGTGCACGATGGCGACCGGCCCCGGCAGGATGTACACGGGGATGTCGCGCGCCCGCACGAAGATTTCCCACGCCGCAAGGCCGACGAGGAGGATCAGCGCCGGCGGGCCGACCCTGACGAGGAAGCCCTTCATCCCATCGCCTCGGCGAGCCGCGCCGACACCGTGCGGCACTGCTCGGCGTACGCCGCGGAAGTGCGGAACGCGGGGTCCAGCTTTTCCTTGTCGAGCGTCACTTCGGAGCTGACGCGGCCCGGGCGCGCGCTCATGACCACGATGCGGGTCGACAGGTAAACCGATTCGAACACGCTGTGGGTGACGAACACCACCGTCCAGTGCTGGCTCTGCCACAGCGCGAGCAGATCGTCGTTCAGCTTGAAGCGCGTGATCTCATCCAGCGCCGCGAACGGCTCGTCCATCAGCAGGATCTTGGGCTCGGCGACCAGCGCCCGCGCTATCGATACTCGCATGCGCATTCCGCCGGACAGCTCGCGCGGATAGGCGCCGCCGAAGCCGGCCAGGCCGACCTGCTCCATGGCGCGCTCGATGCGCGGGGCGGCCTCGGCTTTCTTCATGCCGCGAACCCGCAGCGGGAGATAGATGTTGCCGAACACCGTCGCCCACGGCATGAGCGTCGGGTCCTGGAAGACGAAGCCGATCTCGTGGCGCACGCTCGCCCACTCGATGGTGCCGCCCGAGGTTTCGCCCAGCCCGGCGACGAGCCGCAGCACGGTGCTCTTGCCGCAGCCCGAGGGCCCGAGCAGGCTGACGAACTCGCCTTCGCGGATGCCGAGGTCGAGGCCCTTGAGGGCCACGACCCCGTTGGAATAGACCTTGTCGACGCCGCGCAGCGCTACAAGCGGCATCACTTCTTTTTGAGGTGCATGCCGTGGCCCTTGTTGATGAACTGCGTGGTGTAGGCCCTGGCCACATCGAGGTCGGCGGGGTAGACGCCCGCCTTGATCATGCTGTCGGCGAATTCCTTCCAGCGCTGGTCGGTCATGGCGCCGATGCCGAGCTTGACGGCGTCGCCCGAATCGACGATGCCGTACTCGAGCATCTTCGTGTGGCTGTAGGCGAGCTGCTCGTCGTCCATCTCGGGGTTGTCCTTCTTGATGAGCGCGTTCGCGGCGCTGCGGTCGCCGTAGAGATAGCTGTACCAGCCCTCGATCGTCGCGTTGACGAAGCGCTGCACCACGTCGGGCCGCTCCTTCACCATCTGGCTGCGCGTCTCGAGGGTGGTGGCGTAGGAGACGTAGCCGTTGTCGGCGAGCAGGTGCACCACCGGCTTGATGCCGGCCTTTTGCGCCTTGAGCGGCTCGCTCGTGAGGAAGCCCTGCTGGATGGTGGACTTGTCGGCGAGGAACGGCGCCATGTTGAAGGTGTAGGGGCGGATCTGGTCGTCGGTGTAGCCGTACTTCGCCCGCAGGAACTGCCAGTAATTGTTGCGCGAGGCGGAGGCGATGAGGATCGGCTTGCCCTTGAGCGCGGTGAGCGAGTCGTGGCCCTGGCCCGGGTGCGCGATCAGCACCCGCGGATCCTTCTGGAAGATCGACGCCACCACGACCAGCGGGATGTTGTTGCGCACGAAGTTGAGCCCGTTGAAGCTGTCGGAGCCCATGCTGAAGTCGATGGCGCCGGCGGCGAGCAGCTGCGGGTTGTTCATCTGCGGTCCGCCCGGCCGCACGGTGACGTCGAGGCCGTGCTTGGCGTAGATGCCGGTGGCGACGGCCTGGTAGTAGCCGCCGTGCTCGGCCTGCGCGCGCCAGTTGGACTGGAACGTGAGCTTCACCGGCTGCTGCGCGTGCGCGACGGCGGCAACGGCGAGCGCCGCGATGGCGAATAGGGTCCTGCATGGCATGGCGCTTCTCCCCGTGGACAAGATGATCAAATCATAACGAACCGGCGACGACGTGGCCGTTCACCAATACGGTGCGCGCGAGCGGCCCGCTGGCCACCAGATCGGGCGCGTCCTCCGCCTGCGTGATCAGGAGGTCGGCGCGCGCGCCCACGCGCACGCCGTAGTCGGCCTCGAGGCCCATGAGCTTCGCGGGCGCCGTGGTGATCATGCCGAAAGCCGTTTCCAGGTCATTGGAGCCGAGATGGCCGGCGAGCAGCGCCCAGCGCGCGATCTCGAGCAGGTCGCCGCTGCCCGGCGGCACGAACGGGTCCTGGATGTTGTCCGAGGCCGCCGCGACCGTGACGCCCGCGCGCTGCAGCTCGGTGACGCGGGTCAGGCCGCGCGGCG
>DASSPL010000284.1:0-2780 GCA_035699685.1 Burkholderiales bacterium
CGCTCGCAAAGCTCGACGAACTGCTCGACCTTCGCTTGCAGCGAATTGAACTCGGCCTCCACGGCCCGTGACTATGTTGCAAATTGCAAGCTGCGTCAAGAATTAAGCCCGGTTTCTGCATGTACTGCATGATCTTTCGGCCGAGGCGATAAGCGCCCCTGCGGTATATGATTCCGCGCGCTGCCAGGTGCTCGGGAATGAGGTGCAAAGCCTCGACTGCCCCCGCAACGGTAAGCGAGATCACCGCTCCACAAGCCACTGCGCCCCGGCGTGGGAAGGCTAGCGGGTAGTCCTCGCGAGTCCGGAGACCGGCCTGGAAGCTTTCTCAACCATTTAGCGCGTCGGGGAAGACGCCAGAAAGGTTTCCATGCTGCGCCTCGTCGCCGGCGTCCTTGCCGGCGTTTTGGTGAACCCCTGCTTCGCACAGGACGACGCCGTGGTCATCACCGCCACCCGCTTTCCCGACACCAAGCGCGACCTGCCGGTCGGGGTCACGCTGATCAGCGCCGACGACATCCGCAGGAGCGCGTCCTCCAACCTCGGCGACATCCTCGCCCAGTTCGGCCTGCTGCAGACGCGCGACCTTGCCGGCACGCTGAACCAGGGCCTCGACCTGCGCGGCTTCGGCATCACCGGCGACCAGAACACGCTCGTGCTGCTGGACGGCGTGCGCATCAGCGAGAACGAGATCGAGCCCGCGTCGCTTTCGTCGATACCCCTCGAGTCGATCGAGCGCGTCGAGATCGTGCGGGGCTCGGGGAGCGTCCTGTACGGCGGCGGCGCCACCGGCGGCACCATAAACATCATCACGCGCCACGGCGCGCCCGGCGAGCGGCGGGCGGTAGCGCTCGCGCGCGCCGGCGGCTTCGGCACGCAGGAAGCGCGCGGCAGCTTCCATCGCTACGGCGAGACGCTCGGCGGCGGCATCAGTGCCTCGCACGACGACACCGACGGTTATCGCCGGAACAGCGCCTACCGCAGCCGCAACCTGGCGGCGCGGCTCGATGCGCGCACCCCCGCAGCGCGTGCGTATGCGCGGCTCATGCTCGACGATCTGGCACAGCGACTGCCAGGCTCGCTCACCGAGGCGCAGATCCGGCAGGACCCGCGGCAGACGACCACGCCGGACGACTTCCGCGAGCGCGAAGGCGCCCATCTGACGGTGGGCGGCGCGCGCAGCTTCGGGAAGAGCGAAGCGCAGCTCGACGCCGGCTACCGCACGAAACGCTCGCATTCGTTCATCAACGTAGCCGGGTTCGGCGCCTTCATCACCGACGCGGATATCGAGCAATGGACGCTCACGCCGCGGGCGAAGTTCGCCATCGGCCGCCACGACGTAGTGGCCGGCCTGGACTTCGAGACCTGGAACTACGACCGGCCGAGCTCCTTCGCCGGTTTCCCGAGCCCGCGGCTCGCCAGCGAGCAGAGCAATGCCGCGCTCTTCGGCCAGGCGAGCCTATGGCTCACGCCCGCCACGCGCGCCGTGCTCGGCGCGCGGCGCCAGCGCATGGCGCAGGAGCTTGCGGTCGAAGGCGATGCGCCGCGCACCAGCAGCCACCGCCTCGAAGCGTACGAGGCGGCCGTGCGCCAGGCGATGGGCGGCGGCTGGTCAGGCTACGCCAAGCTCGGCAAGAGCTTTCGCGTGGCCACATTCGACGAGAACGCCTGCTTCTTCCCGCCGTGCGCCGGCGAGCTGCTGCGGCCGCAGAAGGCGAAGAGCGGCGAGCTTGGCGTGGAGGTCGAGCGCGGCCGGCTGCGCGCGCGCACGAGCATCTACCAGATCGATCTCGAGGACGAGATCCATTTCGTCCCGCTCACGTTCACCAACGTGAACCTGGCGCCGACCCGCCGCCGCGGCATCGAGCTGGAAGGCGCCTGGCGCGCGACCGATCGGCTCGATCTGCGCCTCGGCCTGGCGTGGCTCGAGGCGGTATTCCGTTCCGGGACCTACGGCGGCGTGGATGTGACCGGTAACCGGGTGCCGCTGGTGCCCGGGATGCTGGCCACCGCGGGCGCGTCATGGCGCTTTCTGCCCCGCACGCGGATGAACGTCAACGCGCGCTATGTCGGCGAGCAGCGCTTCGACGATGACCAGGCCAACCGCTTCGCGCGCAAGCAGCCCGCCTACGGCCTGGTCGACGTAAAGGTCGAGCACGCGCTCGCGCGCCGCTGGGAGCTTGCGCTCGAAGTGCGCAACCTCTTCGACAAGGACCATTTCAGCTACGGCCGCGTCGACAGTCCGAGCGCGCCGACCACGTTCAGCGCGCTGCCCTCGCCGGGGCGCGCGGCCTATGCCTCGGTAGCCTGGAGGCTCGATTAGGGTACCCTCGCGGGATGGTGAGGGATGCCGTCCCGCTGGGGGAATGCGGCCGCGCGCTCGTCGTCAAGCTGAGACACCACGGCGACGTGCTGCTCGCCGCTCCCGTGCTAAGCGTGCTCAAGGCGCACGCGCCGCGCATCGAGGTCGATGCGCTGGTGTACGACGAGACGGCGCCGATGCTCGCCGGCCACCCGGCGCTGTCGCAGCTGCACACCGTCGGCCGCAAGTGGCGCGCCCTGGGTGTCCTGAAACAACTCTCCATGGAGCGCGGGCTGCTCAGCCAATTGAAGGCCAGACGCTACGACCTGCTGGTCCATCTCACCGAGCATCCGCGCGGCGCGTGGCTCGCGCGATTGCTCGGCGTGCGCTACGCCGTCGCGCCCATACAGCCGCAGCGCGGCCGCTGGTGGCGCAACAGCTTCACCCATTTCTATCCGCTGGTGCGCAACCGCCACCAGGT
>DASSPL010000285.1:0-6397 GCA_035699685.1 Burkholderiales bacterium
CTCGGCCCGGCCGCCAGTCCCGGCATCGACCCGAACCGGCTGCTCGGCGTGGTCGCCGCGGTGGCGCGCGAAGCCCGCCCGCACGTCGATGCCTATGTCTCGCTCGACAGCTCGCTCGAGCGCGACCTCGGCCTCGACAGCCTGGCGCGCGTGGAGCTCGTGCTGCGCGTCGAGCGCGAGTTCGGCGCGAGCCTGCCCGAGCAGGCGCTCGCCTCGAGCGAGACGCCGCGCGACCTGCTGCGCTTCGTGCTCGCAAGCGCGGGGCATGCCCCGCAGGCGGCGGAGCGCACCGTCGCGAGCCTGGCGCAGTCGACGGGCGTGCGGCCGCCGGATCACGCGAAGACGCTGGCGGAAGCCCTCGAGTACCACGTCGAGCATCAGCCCGATCGCCTCACCGTCCATCTCTACGAGGACCGGGCCGAGCATCCGATCACCTACCGCGACCTGTGGGAAGGGGCGCTCGCCTATGCAGCAAAGCTCGCCGACGCCGGGCTCGCGCCCGGACAGACGGTGGCGATCATGCTGCCGACGTCGAAGGAATACCTCTTCTGCTTCTACGGCACGCTGCTCGCCGGCGGCGTGCCGGTGCCCCTCTATCCGCCGGCCCGCCTGACGACCATCGAGGACCACCTGACGCGCCACGTCGGGATCCTCAAGAGCTGCGGCGCGGCCATCATGGTGACGATTCCGGAGGCGAAAGCCATCGCCTGGCTGCTGCGCGCGCAGGTCGAGTCGCTGAAGGCGGTGCTGGTTCCCGCCGATTTTCCCGCCGAGAAGACGGCTTTCACCCCGGTACGCGGCGGCGCGGGCCAGATCGGCTTCCTGCAGTACACCTCGGGCAGCACCGGCCAGCCGAAGGGCGTGGTGCTCACTCACGCCAACCTGCTCGCCAACGTGCGCGCGATGGGCAAGGCGGCGCGGGCGACAAGCGAGGACGTGTTCGTGAGCTGGTTGCCGCTCTACCACGACATGGGCCTCATCGGCGGCTGCTTCGCCACCATGTACCTCGGCTTCCCGGTGGTGCTGATGTCCCCGCTCGCGTTCCTGTCGCGGCCCAGCTCCTGGCTGCGCGCCATCCACCGCCATCGCGGCACCATCTCCGGCGGGCCCAACTTCGCCTACGAGCTGTGCCTGCGGCGCATCCCGGACCATGAGCTGGAGGGGCTCGACCTTTCTTCGTGGCGCTTCGCCTTCAACGGCGCGGAGCCCGTCAGCCCGGAGACGATGACGCAGTTCGAGGAGCGCTTCGCCGCGTACAACTTCCGCAAAAGCGTGATGTCGCCCGTGTACGGCCTGGCGGAATGCTCGGTCGGCCTCGCCTTCACGCCGCCGGGCGAGGCGTGGCGCGTCGATGTGCTCGACCGCGAGCATTTCTCGACCGAGGGCGAGGCGATCCCGGCGCAGCCCGGCGATCCCGCGCCTTTCAAGGTGGTCGCCTGCGGCACCGTGATTCCCGATCACGACATGCGGGTGGTCGACGGCGCCGGTCTCGAGCTGCCCGACCGCAGCGAAGGGCAGCTGCAGTTCCGCGGCCCCTCCGCCACCACCGGCTATTACCGCAACCCCGAGGCGACCAAAGCGCTGTTCGACGGCCCCTGGGTCAACACCGGCGACCGCGCCTACCTGTTTCAGGGGCGGCTCTACATCACCGGGCGCGAGAAGGACATCATCATCCGCGGCGGACGCAACATAAGCCCGTATGAGCTCGAGGAAGCGGTCGGCGACCTCGCCGGCGTGCGCCGCGGCTGCGTCGCGGTGTTCGGCTCGGCCGATCCGGCCGGCGGCACCGAGCGCGTGGTGGTGCTGGCCGAGACGCGCGAGCTCGACGCCGCGCGCCATGCGGAGCTGAAATCGAAGATAAACGAGCTGGCGATCGGCCTCATCGGCGCGCCGGTCGACGACATCGTGCTCGCGCCGCCGCACACCGTGCCGAAGACCTCGAGCGGCAAGATCCGCCGCGTCGCCGCGCGCGAGTACTACGAGCGCGGGCCGCAATCGGTCAGGCCGCAGGCGGTGTGGCTGCAGTTCCTGCGCCTGGTCCTCGCCGGCGTCTGGCCGCAGACGCGGCGCGGCCTGCGCGTGGCGCGCGGCATGGTGTTCGCCGTCTGGGCGTGGATCGTCTGCGCGAGCGCGTTCACCATCGTGTTCGCCAGCGCCGCCGTGGCGCCCGGCCGGCGCACATGGCACGTGGCGCAAACCTGCGCGCGCCTCATCTTCCGGCTGTGCCGCATACCCGTCGCGGTGCGGGGCCTGGAGAATCTGCCGGCGAGCGGCCCCTACGTGGTGGCCTCGAACCACACGAGCTACATGGACGCCGTGGCGCTCATGTCCGTGCTGCCCTGGCACAACAGCGCCTTCGTCGCCAAGCGCGAGCTCGGCGAGAACTGGATCTCACGCACTTTCTTCGGCGGTATCGGCGCGCGCTTCGTCGAGCGCTTCGATGTGCAGAAGAGCGCCGAGCATGCCGACGAGCTGGCCGAAGCGGCGCGCCGGGGCACCACGCTGGTCGTCTTTCCCGAAGGCACCCTGCAACGCCATACGGGGCTGATGCCGTTTCGCACCGGTGCCTTCCTGACCGCGGTCCATGCACAGGTGCCGGTGGTGCCGGTCGCGTTGCGCGGGGTGCGCTCGGTGCTGCGCGACGAGACCTGGTACCTGCGGCGTGCGCCGATCTCGGTCACCATCTCGCCGCCGGTGGCGCCCGAAGGCGGCGACTGGAATGCCGCGGTGAAGCTGCGCGATCGCGTGCGCGCCGACATCCTCAAGCACTGCGGCGAGCCCGACCTCGCCGCCTGACACGATGAACCTGCGCATCGAGGGAGCGGGCATCACCCATCGCGGCACGGTGCGAAGCCGTAACGAGGACTGCATCGCCGTCGGGTTCTGGCTGTCGCAGGACAACATGGAAACGGCGCGCGCCTTCGAGCACGAGCTCGACCTGCCGTTCGCCTGCATCGTCTGCGACGGCATGGGCGGACACAACGACGGCGACCAGGCGAGCCTGCTCGTCGCCAGGGGCCTCGCCCGCCGCATCGTGACGCTCGGCCCGAAAAACATCGCCGGCTCGGCGCGCGCGGTGAACGCCGAGCTCTTCGCCCACGTGCGCGAGCAGCCGCAGCTCGCCGGCATGGGCTCCACCGCGGTCGGCCTCGCGGCGCACGAGCGCAGCCTGGCCATCTTCAACGTCGGCGACAGCCGCGCCTACAAGGCGGCCGAACCCGGGCTGCTGCAGCTCAGCACCGACGACACGCCGCTGCCGTCGTGGAAGCTGGGCAGCGGACGAGATCGCAGCACCAAGCTCCTGCAGTGCTTCGGCGGCCGCGCGACTTTCACCGACATCGAGCCCAACGTGCACCTCGAGCCATGCACGCCCGGCAGCACCTTTCTACTGTGCTGCGACGGGCTTTACGAGACGCTGACCGAGGCTGAGATGGCCGCGATGATCGGCGCCGACCTCAAGGCTTCCGCCGAAGCGCTGCTGCGCGCGGCGCTGGAGAAGAACGCGCGCGACAACGTCACGATCGCGCTGGTCCGCGTCACCGCGTAGTCGGCCCCGCTAGGCGTTCAGCGTCCCGTCCACGCAGGTCACGGCACGGCCGCCGATCTGCAGGCTTTCCTTGGCGATGCGCACCTGCACCCGGCCATCGCGGCCAAGCTGCATGCCCTGGCGCGCCGCATAGGCGTCGCCGAAGCGACGATCCCCGTTGTGCCGCAGGTACGCGGCCACCGACAGGTTGCCGCTGCCGCACACCGGGTCCTCGGGGATACCGTGCGCAGGCGCGAACGAGCGCACGTGGATGCCGCTCTTTGATTCTCCCGAAGGAGCAAAAACCGTAAGGCCGGTGGCGTGTAGCGAGTCGGTCCATTCCCCGAGCGCGCTCATGTCCGGCTCGAGCGCAGCGAGCGCAGCGGCGTCAGCGGCCTCGCCGACCACCCAGACCGGCCCGACGTCGACGCGCAGCAGCGGCGCCGCCGGCTTCAACGGCACGCCGAACGAGCTCCCGGGGTTTGCCGCCACTGAAATCTTGGGCTGCGGCCCGCGCAGGAAGAGCGTCCCCTCTTCCACGGTCAGCTCGATCAGGCCGGCGCCGCACTCCTGCACCAGTTTCGGCTTCCGGGAGCAGATGCCCGCCTCCAGCACAGCGTGCGCCGAGCCGATGGTCGGATGCCCGGCGAACGGCAGCTCCTGCCGCGGCGTGAAGATGCGCAGCCGGTAGTCCGCCACGCTGCTCGGCAGGACGAACGTGGTCTCGGAGAGATTGGTCCAGCCCGCGATGCGCTGCATCTGGGCGGTGTCGAGCCCCTCGGCATCCAGGACGACGGCGACCGGGTTGCCGAGGAACGCGCGGTCGGTGAAAACGTCCACCTGCTTGAAGCGGCGCGTCACTTCAATATGCGCAGCAGGTTGTGGTGCGCGTCGGTGAAGGTGGGCAGGTCCGCTCGATCCTCGATCTCCTCGGCCGCCTCCTCGATGCGCGGCCACTCGAGGAGCTTGCGGTTGCGCGTCACGATGATCTGGTCGGTGCCGGAATACCAGTATTCCGCCCCCGCCGTTCCCTCGGGATTGTCCGAGACGTTGACCGCCTCGAGGCCGAACTCGGCGGCCAGGCGCTTGACGACCGGCAGGAGATCGATGAAGCGATTGGTCGCCTGGAACACGATCACCCCGTCGGGCTTGATGTGCTTCACGTAGAGCGCCATCGCCTCGCGCGTGACGAGGTGCATCGGGATCGAGTCGCCGGAGAAGGCGTCGATGCCGAGCACATCGTAGCCGCGCGCCGGCTCGCGCTCGAGCGACAGGCGGCCGTCGCCCATGATCACCTCGGTCTTGGCCGGCGTGTCGGAGAGGAAGCTGAATTCGCGGCGCGCGATGTCCACCACGCGGGGGCTGATCTCGTAGAACACGAGGCGATCCCCCGCCTTCATCCATGCCGCGATCACGCCGGCGCCCAGCCCGATCACCCCGACCGACAGGTTCCTGCGCGGCTCCATCTCGCGCAGCGAGGTGAAGACGCGCCCGTAGCCCGAGGTCGGGCCGAAGTAGTCGGCCGGCGTGTTGCGGAACGAGTCGCCGAGCAGCTGGCCGCCATGCATGATGCCGCCGTGATACATGGAGCGGTACGGCACCGGCTCAGGGTGGTCGGCGGTGCGCACCACGCCGTAGAAATCGCGCTCCATCACGCGCATGCCCTGCGAATAGTCGTGGGCGCCCCTCACCACGAAGACGAGCGTCGCCGCGACGACCGCCATCCCGCCGACCAGAGCCAGTTTTCTGAGCCGCGCGGCGAGGATCACCGCCAGCGCGACCAGCGCGATGCCGAGCTCGAAGTAGCCCGGCAGGGTGAGCGGCGCGACGATCGCCACCAGCACGGCGCCCAGCGCGCCGCCGAGCGACATCATCAGGTAGAAGCGCGTGAGGTGCGACGGGTCGGGCTTCGAGCGCGCCAGCTCGCCGTGGCAGAACATGCACGCGAAGAACAGGCCCACCAGGTATACCGGAGCGGCCACGTTGAGATGCAGCGACGGCACGTACCACGCCATGACGGGAACGAGGACCAGCAGCACCGCGACGAACACCGGCCGCACGTACCAGCGCGGATGGTCGAAGGTCAGGATGAACGTGATGAGATAGATCGCCAGCGGCAGCACCCACAGGAAAGGCACGCTGGAGATGTTCTGGGTGATGTGGTTGGTCACGGCGAGGAGCATCACCGAGCCCATGGCCGAGAGCCCCAGCCATAGCAGCTGGTCGCCGAGCGGCACCGGCGTCGGCCGCTCGGCGGTGCCCGCCTTCTCCACCGGGGAGCCGTTCGCCGACATGAGCGCGACCGCGCCGCACAGCACGGCGAAGCCGGCATAGACGAACGACCAGCTCCAGCCGAGCTGCCTCAGGTCCAGTGCCGGCTCGAACAGCAGCGGAAAGCCGAGCAGCGCAAGGAGCGAGGCGAAGTTGGACAGAGCGAAGAGCCGGTACGGTACCGTGCTCTGGAAGCGCCGCCAGTACCAGGACTGCAGCAGAGGTGTCGTGGTCGAGAGCAGGAAATACGGCAGCCCTATGGTGGCGCCGAGGAGGAGCAGGATGCGCAGGATCGGCGCCTCGTCGCCCTGCGGCTTCCAGCCGCTCGAGGCGATGATCGGCAGGCAGGCGAGCGACACCGCGAGGATCGCCACGTGCAGGTACGCCTGCCGCCGCGGCCCGAGGCGACGCGTCCAGTCGGCGTAGGCGTAGCCGGCGAGCAGCACGCTCTGGAAGAACACCAGGCAGGTGGTCCACACGCCGGCCGAGCCGCCGAACCACGGCAGGATCTGCTTGGCGATGATCGGCTGCACCAGGAACAGCAGGAACGACGACAGGAAGATCGTCGCCGCGTAGGGCGCGACCATGGCTATCGGCAGG
>DASSPL010000286.1:0-3744 GCA_035699685.1 Burkholderiales bacterium
ACCAGGCCTTCCTTGGTGTCGTCGATCGGCACCCACAGGTTGGCCTCGACGTACTCGCGCTTCAGGTTCTTGAGCAGCTCGGCGGGCTTGATGCGGTCGGACTTGAACGGCTCGTAGGGCACGCCGAAGAACTTGGACAGCGCCGCGCCGATCGCCGGGATCTTCACCTGGAACTCGTCGCTCAGCACCTGCTCGATGTCGATCGCCTTCTTGCGCGCCTGGCGCGCGGCGAGCTCGAACTCGCCGGCCGACAGCACCGCGTCGGCGATCAGGTAGTCGTACTTGGTCTTGGCGAGGGTCGGCTTCTGGCGCTGCTTGAAGGCGATGGCGAGGGTCTGGGAGAGCTCGCTCACCCCTTCCTCGGCCAGCGCGCCGAACGGCACGCCGGCCTTGTTGTTGATGATCTGGATGACGCCGATCAGCTCGTTCGAGCCCTGCTCCACGATCGGCGCCACCAGCTGCTGCTTGGTGCGGTAGCCGGTGCGCTTGTCGACTTCCTGCAGGAAGCGCAGGTTGGGATTGATCGAGCGCAGCTCGTTCTCGTCGTAGCAGTCCTTGATGTTGATCGCCTTCTTGGCGAGGGCGACGTAGCCGGCGATCGAATGCTCGGCGATCGGCAGCTTGAGGTCCTTGAAGGAGTTGAGGCCGGTCTTGACCTTGGAGACGATGGCCTGCTTGTCCTCGCCCACCGAGTAGATCGTCAGGCGGTCGGCGTTGAACAGCGCGCAGACGTCGGCGCTCACCTCCAACATGATCTCGTCGATGTTGTTGGTGGCGTGGATCTTGTTCGTCACCGCCTGGAGCTGCTTCTGGAACGCCAGGCGGGCGGCGACATCGGTCTGCGCCGCCGCCGGCTGACTTAGGACTGCGCTCATCTAGGGCCTCCCTGCTTCTTCCTTGACTTGCATATTAGCTTCAGAGCCCCTGATTTACCAAGGCTTTTTGCCCCTTTTGACCGTTCAGTCCGGCCGTTCGGCGGACTGCTGTTTCAGGCCGCCGTCGAGCAGCCAGACGCGGAACCCCCTCTGCGCAAAGAGAAAAGCCGCGGCGGCGCTGCGCCGGCCGCTCTGGCAGTAGGCGACGTAGTCCCGCGAGCGATCGAGCACCGCGAACATGTGGCGCACCTCGGCGAGCGGCACGTTGATCGCGCCCGGCAGCTTGTCGTACTGGTACTCGGAGGGGTAGCGCACGTCGAGCCACAGCGCGCCGCCGCGCACCTTCTGCGCCGCCTCGGCGAAGCCGATACGCTTGAGCAGCGGCTCGCGCAGGAGCTCGTTGAAGTCGCGCCGCCCGACGCGCAGCAGCTGGCCGTCGATGAGCGCCGTCACCGTGGCGTTGCGCTTCGCGCCCGACACCAGCGCCTCCTCGCCGAACGCGTCGCCGCTCTTCAGCTCCGCGAGCACCACCCTCGCGCCGCCGACCAGCCGCTCGACCTGGAAGCGGCCCGCCTCGACCACGTAGTAGTAGTCGCCGTCGTCGCCTTCCTTGATGACGGCCGCGCCGCGGGGCATGTGCACGCGCTCGAAGCGCCTGAGCAGCTCCTGCACATGCGCCGACGGAAGCTGCGCCAGCGCGCCGTTCCTGAGGCTCGCGAGCGAGAACGCGCCGGCCATGAAGCGCTCGTCCGCCTTCACCGCCTGGTCCCAGGTGGCGAGGGTGTCGAGCATGTCGTCGTCGAGCGCGAGCAGGTCGACATCGGTGATCGCCTTGGCGCGCTGGATCGGCGAGCGGCTGCGGTTCAGCGCATGGCAGCCCTCGCCGCTGCCGCCGACCAGCACGACCGTGCCGCCGCCCTGGAAGG
Organism: Burkholderiales bacterium; assembly: GCA_035699685.1. GTDB lineage: Bacteria > Pseudomonadota > Gammaproteobacteria > Burkholderiales > SG8-39 > SCGC-AG-212-J23. The sequence goes on from DASSPL010000286.1 coordinate 1,802, forward strand.
CGAGCAGCAGCTCGCCGCGCAGCAGGAACAGCGAGCGCCCCGGCTGGAGCGAGCTCAGCGGATCGGCTCCGCGCTCGGCGCGCTCGACCACCGCCACGTCGGCCAGCTCGGCGAGGCGGCTCTTGGCCAGCCCGGCGAGCGGCGCCAGCGCGGCGAGCTCGTCGGTCGTGGCGCGACGGCTCAACTCAGAACTCCAGCACCAGGTTGTTCTGCAGCATCTGCGGCCGGAACTTGCCGGCGCATTCCTCGATCTCGAGCATGGTGGGCTCGATCTCGCCGGGCTTGAGGTGCGTGATGTAGATCTCGGCGTCGCGCTCGAGCTTGGCCAGCTCCTCGGCGAGCGTCGCCGGGCACAGGTGGCGCGAGATCTCGGCCAGCTGGCGCTCCTTGTTCGAGAAGGCGGTCTCGATGATCACGTACTTGAGGTTGGCGATGCGGTTCACCTCGCGCCACAGCGCGTCGTTCGGCCCGGTGTCGCCGGTGAAGACCAGGCTGGCGGCGCCGCTGTCGAGGTGGTAGCCCACCGCCGGCACGGTGTGCCACGCGGGCAGCGGCGTGATGTTGCGCCCGCCGATGCGCACCGTCTGGCCGAGCACGATCTCCTCGTAGCGCATGAACGGCGCCTCGGCGGTCGGGATCTCGCTGAAATCGGGCCAGATCGCCCAGTTGAAGAGATGGTTGCGCAGGATCTCGATCGTCGCCCGCGTGGCGTACACCACGAGGGGACGGGAGCGCATGCCGCCCACGGTGTCGACCAGGAAGGGAATCGAAGTAACGTGGTCGAGGTGCGAGTGGGTGAGGAAGATGGTGTCGATCTGCGACAGCTCGGCGAGCGTCAGGTCGCCGACCCCGGTGCCGGCGTCGATCAGGATGTCGTTGTCGACGAGGAACGAGGTGGTGCGCAGGTGGCGCCCACCGATCCCTCCCGAACACCCCAGCACCCTCAAGCGCATCGGCTATTCTTCCTCGAACACGGCAAGCGGCGCCTCGCTTACCTTCTCCGGGAATACCTGATAGCGCCTGCGGCGGGGCGCGAGGCGCTGCAGGTTGACTAGATTAACCTCCGCGAGGTCCTCCTGCAGGCCGGGTGCGGCCGCGGCTGCCGGACCGAGCGCTACCCGGCCGACGTCCAGGACTGTGACGTCCTGCACACGGTGGCTGCGAAGGATGGCGCTACGAAGAACGGCGTGATCGCAAGGCGGCCGAGACCGGTCCTTACGATGTGCGGTTTCAGGCCGGCCTTTCAGGCCTTCAGAAAAAATTCCATCTTGATGCCGGCCAGCTCGATGACGTCGTGGTCCTTGAGGGAATGGGGCGCCGCGCCGATCTCCTGGCCGTTGACGGTCGGACGCTTCGCGCCTTCGACGTGCGTGATGAAGTAACCCTGCGGGCGCCGCGTGAGCACGGCGACCTGGACGCCCGGCTTGCCGAGCGTGGTGAGCGGCTTGGTGAGCTCGAGCTCCTTGCCGGCATTGCCGCCGGACAGCAGCTGGATCGCGCCGAGAGGCTGGCCGCCGGGCTTGGCGGCCGGTGCCGGAGCGGCCGCGGGGGCCGGCGCCGGGGCCGCGGCGGGCGCGGCGGGCGCGGCCGGGGGCGGCGGGGAGATCTTGGGTCCTGCGTCCTTGTCGGCAACGCCGGTCGCTTGCGCGCTTGCCGCGGCGGCCTGCACCGCGGCCTGGCGTTGCGCCACCGCGGCCTGCGCGCCACCGCCGCCGGCGGCCGCGGCCGCCGCCTTCATCGCTGAAGGGCGCAGCACCATGGTCTTCTCGAAGTCGGCCTTCTCGCCGGTGGCGGCCGGAGCCGCCTCGCCGACGAACTTGAGCTTGTACTTGCCGAGCTCGATGACGTCGTTGTTCTGCAGGAAGTGCTTCTTGATCGGGTTGCCGTTGACGACCGTGCCGTTGGTGCTGCCGAGGTCCTCGAGGAACGAGTCGTTCAGGATG
>DASSPL010000287.1:0-2149 GCA_035699685.1 Burkholderiales bacterium
CGTCTTCGCCCAGCTCGAGGGCACCGCGCTGCCCGCCGAGCAGCCCAAGTCGCCGGCCGTCGATCCGATCCTGCTGCGCCCGGTCGACGACCTCGAGCTCACCGTGCGCTCGGCCAACTGCCTGAAGGCCGAGAACATCTATTACATCGGCGACCTCATCCAGCGCACCGAGACCGAGCTCCTCAAGACGCCCAACCTCGGCCGCAAGTCGCTCAACGAGATCAAGGAGGTGCTCGCCTCGCGCGGCCTTACCTTGGGCATGAAACTGGAAAACTGGCCCCCGGCCGGCCTCGAGCACAGGACCTGATATGCGCCACGGAAGTGGGCTGAGAAAACTCAACCGCACGTCGAGCCACCGGCTCGCCATGCTGCGGAACATGACCGTGTCGCTGCTTCGGCACGAGGAAATCAAGACCACGCTGCCCAAGGCGAAGGAGCTGCGCCGCGTAGCCGAGCCGATGATCACCCTCGGCAAGAAGCCCTCGCTCGCCAACCGCCGCCTTGCCTTCGATCGCCTGCGCGACCGGGACATCGTCACCAAGCTGTTCGACGACCTCGGCCCGCGCTTCGCCAAGAGGAACGGCGGCTACGTGCGCATCCTGAAGATGGGCTTCCGCAAGGGCGACAACGCCCCCTTGGCGCTCGTCTCGCTGACCGACCGCGCGGAGACGACCGAAGGGCCGGCCGCCGGCGACGAAGGCGCCAAGAAGAAGAAGACCAAGAAGACCGAAGAAGCCTCGGCTTCCTAGAGGCGTCACTGATCTACACCGTGGGCCACGGCGCGCGCAGCGCCGTGGCCTTCGTCTTTCTGCTGAGGCAAGCGGGCGTCACCCGGCTGGTCGACGTGCGCGCCCATCCGGTCTCGAGGCGCCATCCCCAGTTTTCCCGGGAAGCTTTGGAGCAGGCGCTCGCCCAGGCGGGCATCCGCTATGACTGGCAGGGCAGGGGCCTCGGCGGCATGCGCAAGGGCGGCTACGCGGCGCACATGGAAACTGCGCTGTTCATGGCGGCCGCTGCCGCGCTCGTCGAGACGTCCCGGAAGGAAAGCGTATGCATCATGTGCGCCGAGACCGACCCGGCCGACTGCCACCGCTCCCACATATCGGACTGGCTGGTGGCGCAAGGCGAGCGGGTGCTGCATCTCATCCAGCCGGGCGAGCAGCGGGAGCACGCGGCGCGGCTGTTCTAAGATGCCCGCCATGAGACTCAAGGGGAAGGTCGCGATCGTGGCCGGCGGAGGGGCTAGCGGGCCGGTGCTCGGCAACGGCCAGGCGACTGCTGTGCTCTTCGCGCGCGAGGGCGCCAAGGTGGTCGTGGCGGACGCGGCCCTGGAGCGGGCGCAGGCGACGGTGGACACGATCGCGAAGGAAGGCGGCACCGCCTGCGCGGTGCGCGCCGACGTATCGAAGGCGGCCGACTGCAAGGGCATGGTGCAGGCCGCGGTCGAGCGCTACGGCCGGCTCGACATCCTCGACAACAACGTCGGCATCTCGGTGCGCGCCGATGTGCTCGAGGTCACCGAGGAGCAGTGGGACAGGGTGATGGCGGTGAACGTGAAGAGCATCGTCCTCGCCGCCAAGTACGCCATCCCGGAAATGAAGAAGGCGGGCGGCGGCTCGATCATCAACATCTCCTCGGTTGCCGGGCTGCGCGCCAACCAGAGCACGCCCTATACCACCTCCAAGGCGGCGATCGTCGGGCTGACGCGCTCGATGGCCGGCGACCATGGCCGCGACGGCATCCGCGTGAACTGCATCCTGCCCGGCCTGATCTACGGCCCGATGACCGCGCCGCGCATGGACGAGGAGATCCGCCGCAAGCGCCGCGAGGCCGGCGCGCTCGGCACCGAGGGCACCGGCTGGGACGTTGCCTGGGCTGCCGTATTCCTGGCGAGCGACGAAGCGCGCTGGATCACCGGCGTCGCGCTGCCGGTGGATGCCGGCTTCCTGGTGATGAGCCCGACGACCGGCGTGCGGCTCGCGCAGCAGAAGTACTAGCTGACCACTATGGCTCGGTAGTCATTGACGTTGGTGAGCGTCGGCCCGGTTACCACCAGGTCGCCGAGCGCGCTGAAGAACCCGTAGCTGTCGTGCCTCGCGAGCATCGCGCGCGCATCCCGTCCGCGACGCATGCTGTCGGGCGTGAGGAT
>DASSPL010000288.1:0-3501 GCA_035699685.1 Burkholderiales bacterium
CCTGTGGGGCACGATCTCCAACGCCGGCGCCGGCATGGGCCGCTTCGTCGGCGACTGCTACGGCGTGTCGCCGTGGGCGATCTTCGTGCGGCCCGACTCGAAGATCCGCAAGCCCGAGGACCTCGCCGACGTGCCCATCTCGGTGGGCCTGCGCGCCGGCAGCCATTTCAACGTGCCGTACCGGCTGGAGAAGTACCTGCCGCTGGAGAAAATCAAGACGGTCAACACCGGCGGCTTCGGCGCGCGCCTCAAGGCGCTGATCGACGGCGAGGTCGAGGCGGCCAGCCTGCTGCCGCCGCAGATCGACATGGCGCGCCAGCTCGGCCTGCGCGCGATCATCGAGGACGAGTTCAAGACCCTGTGGTGGGTGCCCGAGACGGCGCCGCAGGCCGACGTGCGCGCCTACCTGCGCGCCCTCGACCGCGCCGAGAAGGCGCTGCAGGCGGACCTGAAGAAGTACCTGCCCCTGTGGGAGAAGTGCGTGCCGCCCGAGTTCAAGGACGGCTACAAGTGGGATTACAGCAAGTTCACGCGCGGCGAGCGCTTCGTGTACCAGCCGCTGCCGCGCGAGGACTTTGCCATGACCATGGACCAGGTCAAGCGCTGGAAGCTCGACGACTACCTGAAGGAAACCAGCTTCGACAAGCTGGTGTACCGCGCTCCCGCGACGGTATAAAAATCGGGGTCAGGGTGGTAATTGAATTACTGCCCTGACCCCGAATTGGGCTAGCGGAAGCGGTAGACGACGCCGAGGTTCAGCACGTCGATGTCGGTCTCGCCGGTACGGCTGCCGCCGACCTGGTCGTAGCGCTGCCATTCGAGGCGCACGCCGACATTGCGCGCCACGTCATATTGCGCGCCGAAGCCGTAGGTGAGGCCGCCGTTGTTGTCGTCGCCGCTGGGGACGACGGACGAGCGGAACTCGCTCTTGCCGTAATACGCGCCGAGCTTGCCGTACACCGAAAGCGCATTGGCCACGGGGAACATGCCGACGCCGACCGCTTCCCAGATGAACGCATCGCGCGTCCCGCCGCGGTTGTCCACCTCGCCGAGGTGGTGCAGCCCGAGCTCCGCCGCGAAGTTCGGATGGAACTGGTATCCGCCGAAGATGCGCCATGCCATGTCCGTTTCGTCGGCGATCCGGTAGTCGGCCCGGCCGATGCTGGCGCCGATGTAAGGTGAATTCATGGTCATCTGGGCCGCCGCCGGCAGGGCCATGGCGGTCGCGCTGACGAGGGCTGCTGCAAGGACTGCTGACTTCATAGGGCTCTCCAGTTGGTTTTGCGGACGGCGCCAAGGGTGGAGTGCACCGTCCCGGGTTCTACCCGGCTGGTAAGGAAGCAAGCGCAGTGCCCACGATGGCGTTTGTTTCGCCCAACAGCCCGTCTCAGGCGCCGCTCAGGCGCCGCTCAGGCGCCGCTCAGGCGCTGAAGTGCCAGCCGCCGTTGACGTCGAGGGTGGCGCCCGAGACGTAGGCCCCCGCATCGGAGCAGAGCATCGCCACCACCCCCGCGATGTCGTCCGGCTGCCCTGCCCGGCGCAGCGGTAGCGCATCGATGAACTGCTGCGTCACCTGTCCCCAGTCCGCCTCGGCGATGCGCGGCGTCCTGATGAAGCCCGGCGCGATCGCGTTCACGGTGATGCCGAACGGGCCGAGCTCGAGCGCGAGCGACTTGGTGAGGCCGATGATGCCGCCCTTCGCCGCGGCGTAGTGCACGCCGACGCGGTCGGAGCCGCGGCGCGCGGCGATCGAGGTGAAGTTGACGATGCGTCCGCTCTTCCTCGCCTTCATGCGCGGCGCGAATTCTCGGCAGACGAGGAAGGCGGTGGTGAGGTTCGCGGCCAGCACGCGCGCCCACTGCCTCTCGTCGATGTCCTCGAGCAGCAGCGGGCCTCTCGGCAGCTCGGGCAGCGTAAGGTCCTTCGTCGGCGCCACCGGGCCGCCGGCGACGTTGACGAGGAAATCGGGCGCGCCGACCTTGGCCGAGAGCTGCTCGACCTCGGTCTCGCTCGTCAGGTCGGCGACGATCAGGCCGCCGCCCGGGTGGATGTCGGTGGCGAAAACCTCCACGCCTTCCTGCTGCAATCTCTTCGCGACCGCCGAGCCGATGCCGCTCGCCGCACCCGTGACCAGCGCCCGCTTGCCGCGCAGGCCCTTAAGCGGCATAGGACGCGCCGTTGATGTCGACCATCGCGCCGGTCATGTAGCTGGTGTCGTCGGTGCACAGCGCGACGATCAGGGCGGCGGTCTCCGCCACGGTGCCGACGCGGCGCATCGGGATCTGGGCGAGCGGCCCCTCGGGCCCCTGGTCCTTCCCCGAGATCTCCAGCACCCGGGCAAGGCGCCCGCTCGCGATCACTCCGGGCACCACGCAGTTCGCGCGCACGCCGAATTCGCCTAGCTCGAGCGCAAGCTGGCGGGTAAGCGCCATCACGCCTGCTTTCGCCACCGCGTACGGTCCGCTCGAGCCCTGCGCGCCGGGCGGTATGCCCTTGCGCGCGGCGATCGACGCCACATTGACGATCGCGCCGCCCTGCTTCCTGAGATGCGGCGCGGCCGCGCGGCAGCAGTAGAACGTCGAGTCGAGGTTGGCGCCAATGATCGTGCGCCAGTCCTCCAGCGAGCAGTTGGTGACGCCGCGGAAGCCACGCGGCGGCGGCGCGGTGAGGTCCTGCGCGGTGATGCCCCAGCTGCCGCCGACGCAGTTCACCAGCACGTCGATGCGGCCGAATCTCTGGATCACTTCGGCAACCATGCGCTCCACCGCCTGCATATCGTTCACGTCCGTGCGGATGCAGAGGCAGCGCGGCAGCGTGGCGAAGCCGGCCTCATAGAGATCGGCGACCGCGACTTCCATCCCCTCCTCCAGGAGGCCGAGCGCGACCGCGTGGCCGATGCTTTCGGGCTTCGCGCCGCCGGTGACGATCGCGATGCGTTTCAAGCCGCCCCCCTGACAAGGGGGGCGTGAGCCGAAGGCGAACGGGGGGTTTCGATTTTCGAAAAACCAACCCCCCGCTCGCAAAAACCGCTCGCTTCCCCCCTTGACAGGGGGGCGGCAGAAAAAGCCCGCGTCATTTCACGACTCGATTGCGGAGAACGCCGATGCCCTCGACCTCGAGCTCGACCACATCGCCGGGTTTCAGGAACCGCATCTGCTCCAGCCCGCAGCCGTTGCCGACGGTGCCGGAGCCGAAGAACTCGCCGGGATGGAGGGTCTCGGAGCGCGAGGCGTGCGCGATGCAGTCCTCGAATTTCCAGTGCATGTCGCGCGAGTTGCCGCGGCCCCATTCCTCGCCGTTGACGCGCACCTTCATCTCGAGCCGGTACGGGTCGCCGATCTCGTCGGCGGTGACGAGGCACGGGCCCATGGCGTTGCCGTTGTCGAAGTCCTTGCCCTTGCCCGGGCCGAGCTGGCCGGCCATCTCCTTCACCTGCTCGTCGCGCGCCGAGAAGTCGTTGAAGATGGTGTAGCCGAAGATGTGCTCGCGCGCGCGCTCCTT
>DASSPL010000289.1:0-16554 GCA_035699685.1 Burkholderiales bacterium
CCCGCGGCGAGGCAGCCCATCAGCATCATCCAGCCCTTGCCGGCGTAGTCGCGCCCGCCGATGATCCAGTCGAGCGGCATGAACACGTCCTTGCCGCTGTTCGGGCCGTTCTGGAACACCGCGTGCAGCGGCAGGTGGCGCCGGCCGATGTTCACGCCGGGTGTATTGGTCGGCACCAGCGCGCAGGTGATGCCCAGGTCTTCCTTGTCGCCCAGCAGGTGCTCCGGGTCGTAGAGCCGGAAGGCGAGGCCGAGCAGCGTGGCCACCGGGCCGAGCGTGATGTAGCGCTTGTCCCAGGTGACGCGCATGCCGAGCACTTCCTTGCCCTGCCACGTGCCCTTGCAGACGATTCCAAAATCCGGGATCGAGGCGGCGTCGGAACCGGCCTCCGGATTGGTGAGCGCGAAGCAGGGGATCTCGAGGCCCTTGGCGAGGCGCGGCAGGTAATAGTCCTTCTGCTCGTCGGTGCCGTAGTGCAGGAGGAGCTCGGCGGGCCCGAGCGAGTTCGGCACCATCACCGAGATCGCCGCGGCGCTCGAGCGCGTGGAGAGCTTCATCACCACGGCGGAGTGCGCGAGCGCGCTGAAGCCGAGGCCGCCGTACTTCTTCGGGATGATCATGCCGAGGAAGCCCTTGTCCTTGATGAACTGCCAGACCGGCGGCGGCAGGTCCTGCAGCTCGTGCGAGATCTCCCAATCGTTGCACATCGCGCACAGCTCCTCGACCGGGCCGTCGACGAACGCCTGCTCCTCGGCGGAGAGGCGCGGCGCGCGCACCGCCAGCAGCTTGTCCCAGTCCGGCCGGCCGGAGAAGAGATCGGCGTCCCACCACACCGTGCCGGCGTCGATCGCTTCCTTCTCGGTCTGCGACATGTCGGGAAGGATGCGGCGGTAGGTCGCCAGCACGCGGTTGGTGAACGCCGCGCGCCGCAATACAGGGATGTTGAGCACCGCTGCGATGCCGAGGAAGACGACGGCGAGCACCGCGTTGGTGACGGCACCGAAGCCCGCCACGGCGCTCAGCCAGGTGAGCAGCGCGCCGGCGGCTACGGTCCACCACACGATTGGCGCGCCGATATAGGCGAGGAGGAGGAAGGCGGCGATCGCGGCGACGATGAGCGCAGTGGTCATTAGGCGGCTTTCCTGATCGAGGTCTTGAGGGGTGCGTTGAGCCCGGCGGTCAGGAACGCCGTCAGGCGCTCCTCCAGCAGGCGCGTGTCGTGGCGGTCCTCGGGCTTGCAGCCGGCGATCAGCTGCACGGTGTCGGTGGCGGCGAGCGTGTAGGCGTGCGTGCCGAACATGAAGTGCATGCGCCACACCAGCTCGTCGCGCGGCATCTGCGGCAGCGCGCGCTCGAGCGCGGCCTTGTAGCGCTGCATCGCCGGCGCATAGAGCTGCCCGATCAGCTGGCGCAGCACCTTGTTGGGCTCCGTATAGGTCCTGCCCAGCAACCGGGTGAAATTGCGGCCGCCCGCCTTGGTGTCTTCGGTGAGACGCAGCCCCGGCGTGATGAACGCGCGGATGATCTCCTCGGGCGAGGGCACGTGCCCGTCGGCCTCGAGCTTGTCGAGCTCCGCGATGCGCGCGGCGTTCATCGGGTCGAGCCGGCGGCGGAACACCGCCTCGATGAGCGCGTCCTTGGAGCCGAAGTGATAGTTCACCGCGGCGAGGTTCACGCCGGCCTTGGCCGTCAGCAGGCGCATCGAGGTGCCCTCGAAGCCGTGCAGCATGAAGAGCTCTTCGGCGGCGTCGAGGATGCGGGTACGGGTTTCGTGCTGGGGCTTCACTGCGCGCAGGGGCATGGCAAACGATCCGGGGGAGTCAAACGAACGTTTGAATGCTAGCCGCCCGGGGAGGGAGGCGTCAAGCTCCCCTTATGACCGGGACTGCGCTGCTCGGATTAATCCTGATTTCAATGGCGTGGCTGTTCTTCCTCGCCGGGCTGGCGATCAACTACCAGGCCTTGCGCCGTTCCGCGCGGGGAATGCCGATCCTCCCGGGCGTAGTGGGCTCGCTGGCGGCCTTCTTCAGCGTCCAGGCGCTCGATGCGCCGTGGCCGTGGCTGTGGATCCTGCTGCCGCTCTTCATCGATCCGTATTGCGTGCCCGGCGTGCTGCTGCTCCTCCGCAGGAAATAGAATCCGCGCCTCGCCCATGAAGCTGAAAGGCAACGAGTGGCGTGCGCTAGGCACGCTCGCTCCCTACCTGCTCGAATACAAGGGGCGCGTGCTGCTCGCGCTCGGCTTCCTGGTCGTGGCGAAGCTCGCCAACGTCGGCGTGCCGCTGGTGATGAAGGAGGTGGTCGACAACCTCGACCCGAGGACCGCGGTGCTGGCCGTGCCGGTGGCGCTGCTCGCCATCTACGGCATCCTGCGCTTCTCCACCACGCTCTTCCAGGAACTGCGCGACGTGGTCTTCGTGCGCGTGGCGCAGCGCGCGATGCGCCGCCTCGCGCTCGGCGTGTTCCGCCACCTGCACAGCCTCTCGCTTCGCTTCCACCTCGAGCGCCAGACCGGCGGCATGACGCGCGATATCGAGCGGGGCACCAACGGCATCTCGACACTGCTCTCGTACCTCCTGTTCTCGATCCTGCCGGTGGTGCTCGAGTTCGCGCTGGTCGCCGCGGTGCTGCTCGGGCGCTTCGACTGGCGCTTCGCGGCGATCACCTTCGGCGCGGTGGCGCTCTATATCGCGTTCACGGTCATGGTGACCGAGTGGCGCATGGAGATCCGGCGCCGCGCCAACGAGCTCGACTCGACGGCGAACACGCGCGCCATCGACAGCCTGCTCAACTACGAGACGGTGAAGTACTTCGGCAACGAGGATTTCGAGGCGCGCCGCTACGACGAGAGCCTGCGCAAGTACGAGGACGCGGCGACTCGCAGCGAGTCCTCGCTCGGCCTGCTCAACATCGGCCAGAGCCTGATCATCGCCGCGGCCGTCACCGCGCTCATGCTGCTCGCCGCCGAAGGCGTGGTGGCCAACAGCTTCACGCTGGGCGACCTGGTGCTCGTCAACGGGCTCCTCATCCAGCTCTACATCCCGCTCAACGTGCTCGGCATGGTCTACCGCAACATCAAGCAGTCGCTGCTCGACATGGACCGGATGTTCCGCCTGCTGTCGGTGCACCGCGAGGTCGAGGACAGGCCGGGCGCGCCGGACCTGCCGGCCGGCCCCGCCAACGTCACCTTCGAGGCGGTCGACTTCTCCTATGAGAAGGCGCGGCAGATCCTGTTCGACGTGAGCTTCGCCATCCCGGCCGGCCACCGGGTGGCGGTCGTCGGCCACTCCGGCTCGGGCAAGTCGACGCTCGCGCGGCTCCTCTACCGCTTCTACGACGTTTCCGGCGGACGCATCGCGGTGAACGGCGTCGACATCCGCGAGGTGAGGCAGGCCAGCCTGCGCGCCGCCATCGGCATCGTCCCGCAGGACACCGTGCTCTTCAACGACACCATCCTCTACAACATCCGCTACGGCCGCCCCGCGGCCACGGACGAGGAGGTGCACGAAGCGGCGCGTGCGGCGCACATCCACGACTTCATCGTCTCCCTGCCGGCCGGGTACCAGACGATGGTGGGCGAAAGGGGCCTCAAGCTTTCGGGCGGCGAGAAGCAGCGCGTGGCGATCGCGCGGGCGTTGCTGAAGAACCCGCGCATCCTGATCTTCGACGAGGCGACCTCGGCGCTCGACTCCCGGGCGGAGAAGGCCATCCAGGCCGAGCTCGAGCGCATCGCCCAGGGCCGAACGACGCTGGTGATCGCTCACCGACTCTCCACGGTGATGGACGCCGACCAGATCCTGGTGCTCGGCCACGGCCGCATCGTGGAGCGCGGCACCCACGGTCAACTTCTTGACGCCAAAGGCGAATACGCCCGCATGTGGGCCCTCCAGCAGCAGCAGGCGGAGGCCGTCGCGGTGCTGGAGGAGACTGCCCGCCTGTAGTGTTCAGTGTCACCCTCGCCCGACAGTTACAAATTCACGCATCTTCACAAGAACGGGCCCCTACTGTCTGATTTTGCTTGCCTTTTTTTTGGGCGTAGGGCAGACTGCGATCCCCCTCATGCGCCGGTCAGGGCATGTCGGCCGATAACGAAAAACAGGCCTTGCCAGAGAAGATTCACCGCAATGCAAAGAAAACTCCATCCGCTCGAGGGCATCGTTGCCGTCTTTGCCCTCTTCTTCGTCCTGGCGATTACCGTCGGCTTTGCGCAAGCCGACGAAGCTAAGCCGCACAAGGCCGTCTACCTCCGTTCGTCGTCCGCGCTGGTGCTCGATGCCGAGACCGGCGAAGTCGTGCTGGACAAGAACGCCGATGCGGTGACGCCGATCGCTTCCATCACCAAGCTGATGACCGCCATCGTGGTCCTCGACCGCGGCCTCGATCTCGAGCAGCGCATCGTCATCAGCCGCGAGGACTACGATTCGCTCAAGGGCACGCGCTCGCGGCTTCGTCCGGGCAACGTGCTGACGCGCGGCGAGCTGCTGATGCTCGCGCTCATGGCTTCCGAGAATCGCGCCGCCGCCGCGCTGGCCCGCACCTATCCCGGCGGCATCGAGCCGTTCATCACCGCGATGAACGCCAAGGCCGCCGCGCTCGACATGAAGGAGAGCCGCTTCGTCGACGGCACCGGCCTCTCGCCGCTCAACGTCTCGAGCGCGCGCGACCTCGTCAAGCTGGTGCGCGCCGCGCACGAATATCCGCTGATCCGCGAATACTCGACCAAGGACCGCGCCTCGGTGCGCGTGTCCGCCAAGGGCCGCCCGCTCAACTTCGCCAACACGAACGGCCTGGTGCGCGCCAACCATTGGGACGTGGGCCTGTCCAAGACCGGCTACATCAGCGAGGCCGGCCGCTGCCTGGTGATGCGGGTCAGGCTGGCGTCGAAGGATCTGATCGTGGTACTCCTCGATTCGTGGGGAAGACAATCACGGATCGGCGACGCCAACCGCATCAAGAAGTGGCTGGAAAGCAGCGCCGCCAGGGCGCACAGCAGCTAACCCCGGTTTTCCGCAGCGACGTTCTCGAAGGCCTGGCGCGCCCGCAGAAGGCGCTGCCGCCGAAGTACTTCTACGACGCCGCAGGCAGCCGCCTTTTCGAGGCGATCTGCCGCCTGCGCGAGTACTACCCGACCCGAACCGAGCTTTCCATCACCCGGAAGAACCTGGCGTCCATCGCGCGCTTCGCAGGCAAAGGTTGCGCGCTCCTGGAATACGGCACCGGTGAAGGGATCAAGACACGCCTGCTCCTGCAAGCGCTGAAGCCCGCCGTGTACATGCCGGTCGATATCTCGGGCGACGCGCTCGAGGGCGCCGTCCGGCGCCTGGGCCGGGCGTTTCCCTCTTTGCCGATCAGACCCATCGTCGCCGACTTTTCCCGCCCGCTGGAGATCCCGTCGTGGGGGAAGACGAGGCGCGTCGTCTATTTCCCCGGCTCGACGATCGGCAACCTCTCGCCCGGGGAGGCGCACGCTTTCCTCAAGATGAGCCGCGCGCAGGTCGGGCCGCGCGGCGCCATGCTGGTCGGCGTCGATCTCAAGAAGGACGCGAACGTGCTGCACGCGGCGTACAACGATGCGAAGGGCGTCACGGCGGCTTTCAACCTCAACCTCCTCGCGCGGATCAACCGGGAGCTGGGCGGCGATTTCGACCTGCGCCGCTTTGCCCACTACGCCTTCTACAACCCGCTGGAGGGGCGCATCGAGATGCACCTCGTGTCGCTCGCCGACCAGGCGGTCAATATCGGCAACTACCGCTTCTCATTTGCGCGCGGCGAGTCGATCCATACCGAGAATTCGTACAAGTATTCCGTGGCGGACTTCCAGCGCCTCGCTGCCAATGCCGGGTTCGAGGCCGCAAGGCTATGGACCGACCCGCGGGACTGGTTCGCCGTTTTCGGCCTGGCGGCCAGCTGACGAAATAATTACGTACCGGGTACGGAATTCAGGGGCGGTGGCCGATGGTGCTCGAGATGCGGTCGGCGGTTTCCTTGACCAGCGGTCCCCAGTGGGCCTTCATGCGGTCGGCGGGCGTCGACAGGGATAGCGCGGCGACCAGGCGGCCGGCGTCGTCGCGGATGCCGGCGGCGACGCAGCGCACGCCGATCTCGGCTTCCTCGTTGTCGGTCGCCCACCCCTGGCGCTGGATGCGCTCGAGGTCGCGCTCGAGGAGCGGCAGGCTGGTGATGGTGTTCCTGGTGTGCACCGCGAGGCCGGTGCGCTTCGCGTAGTCGCGCAGCCGCGCGAAGCCGTCCTCCAGCAGGAACAGCTTGCCCGCCGCGGTGACGTGCAGGGAGGCGCGAGCGCCGATGACGTGCACGACGCGCATCGCCGAGCGGCCCGAGGAGGTGCGCTCGACGTAGACGATCTCGTCGTCGTGGCGCACGGAGAGATTGGCGGTCTCGCCGGTCTGCGAATGCAGCTCGCGCATGAGCGGCAGGGCGAGCTCGCGCACGCTGATGCGCGACTTCACCAGGTTGCCGAGCTCGAGCAGGCGCATGCCCAGGCGATAGCTGCCCGGCTCGACGCGATCGACGATGCGGTCGGCTGACATCGAGGACAGGATGCGGTGCGCCGTCGACGGGTGCAGGCCGGTGTACTGCGCGATCTGCTTGAGGCCGAGCGGCTCGGGGTGCTGCGACAGGACGTCGAGCAGCTTCATCATGCGCTCGATCACCTGGATCGGATTCTTCGCCTCGTCTCGGGGTCGGGGAGTCAAAGCCATTCCACATTGTAAAATGCGGCGCTATGGCCGTGGTGACCTGCATCGACGACCTGCGCGAGATGGCGAAGAAGCGCGTCGCGCGCGCGATCTTCGAATATGTCGACTGCGGCGCCTACACCGAGTGCACGCTGCGCGCCAATCGCGCCGACATCGAGGCCATCGGCCTGCGCCAGCGCGTCGGCATCGATGTCGACCGGCGTTCGACCCGGACGACACTCCTCGGGCAGGAAGCGGCTATGCCGGTCGCGCTTGCCCCGGTCGGCCTGCTCGGCCTCAACTGGGCGAACGGCGAGATCCTGGCGGCGCGCGCGGCGAACCGGTTCGGCGTGCCGTTCACGCTGTCGACGATGTCCATCTGCTCGATCGAGGACGTGGCCCAGGCCACCGGCAAGCCGTTCTGGTTCCAGCTCTACGTGATGCGCGACCGCGGCTTCGCCGCTTCGCTGATCGAGCGCGCGAAGGCGGCGAAGTGCTCGGCGCTGGTTCTCACGCTCGACCTGCAGATCCAGGGGCAGCGCCACCGCGACCTCAAGAACGGGCTCGCCGTGCCGCCGAAGCTCACGCTCGGCACCGCGTTCGACATCCTGGGCAAGCCCGGCTGGGCATTGAACGTCATGACCAGCAAGCGCAGGAGCTTCGGCAACCTCGAAGGGCGCATCCCGGACGCGAAGAGCCTCACCACGCTGTCGCAATGGATCGCCGGCCAGTTCGACCCGACGCTGTCCTGGAAGGACGTCGAGTGGGTCAAGAACCTGTGGGGCGGACCGCTGGTGCTGAAGGGCATCCTCGACCTCGACGACGCGAAGATCGCCGCGCAATCCGGCGCCGATGCGATCGTGGTGTCGAACCACGGCGGGCGGCAGCTGGACGGTGCGGTGTCGTCGGTCCGCGCGCTGCCCGAGATCGCGGCCGCGGTCGGCGACAAGATCGACGTCTGGTTCGACGGCGGCATCCGCAGCGGCCAGAGCCTGCTCAAGGCCCTGGCCCTCGGCGCCAAGGCCGCGATGATCGGCCGGGCGTTCGTCTACGGCCTGGGCGCGAGGGGCGAGGCCGGCGTGCTGCAGGCGCTGCAGGTGATGCAGAAGGAGCTCGACGTCACCATGGCGCTCACCGGCATCCGCGACGTAGCCGAGGCTAGCCCCTCGATTCTGCGCGTTTCCTGAAACGCTCCGGGCGGACCGCGTCCGCCAGCTTTCCCTCGATCGGCAGCGGCTCGCATTCCAGCTCGGCCGCGATCAGCTCCGCGGCGAGCGCCGCCCAGATCAGCCCGCGCGAGCCGTAGGCGAAGGCCCCGTACACGCCTTCGGCCAGCCTTCCCACGACCGGCAGGCGATCGGGCGTGACGGCACGGAAGCTGACGCGGCCTTCCGCTCGCGTCCGCACGTCGACTCCGAGTATGGCGCGCAGCCGCTCGAGGTTGCCGGCATGGCTGTCCTCGCGCAGAGCGGCATCCTCGTCCTCCAGATCGTAGGTAGCCCCGACCACGCATGCGCCGTCGATCGGCGGCAGCACCATGCCGCCGCGCAGCACCACCACGTGCGGCGGCTCGAAGGCGTCCGCCGGCACATACGTGAGCTGCCCGCGCACGCGCCGCAGCCGCAGGTGCGGCACCGGGCAAAGTTTCGGGGCCTCGGCTGAATTCGCGAGAATGACGATGGGTCCGCGAGGCAACGCTTCCAGGGGCGAACCGAAGTGGCGCTTGAGGCGCTGGCCGCAGGCGTCGAGCTGCGCGCGCACCAGCGTGCGCGGCTTGATCCAGCCGCCCGCGGCGAACCAAAGGCCCGGCGCGGCCACCGGCACGCCGGCATGCGCGCTCGCCTCCTCGCGGCTGACGAATTGCACGTAGTCGGCGGGAAGGTCCATGGCGGCCTTGCGCTGCGCCTCGATCTCCTTCCCGGTGCGCGCGAGCTGCAGCACGCCGCACGGGTCGTAGCGCGCTGCGCCCAGCCGCTCCCAGTTGCGCAGCGCGTAGAGAAATCCGGCGCGCGTGAGGCGCGCGAAGATGCTGTCGTCGGAGGTGACGATCGGGTGGAACGTGCCGGCATGGTTGCCCGAGGCCTCCTGCGCGGCTTCCGCGCGGCGCTCGTAGAGATCGACCTCCCAGCCGCGCGCGCAAAGGCGCTCGCATACCGCGGCGCCGGCCAGGCCGGCGCCGACCACGACGGCTTTCCTCTCGGGAAAACAGGGACTGTCCCTGTTTTCCCGGGTGTTGCGCGCGGCGAGCATCTCGCGCTTGGTGCCGAAGCCGGGGCGCTTCTCGACCGCGAATCCGGTTTCCTCCAGTGCCTTTCTCACCTCGCTGGCGACGCTCCACGTCGCGAGCGTGGCGTCGCGCGCCGCGAGGCGCGACACCGAGCGCATCAGTTGATGGGTCCACATCTCGGGGTTCTTCGCCGGCGCGAAGCCGTCGAGGTAGATCGCGTCGGCGGCCAGCCGCAGGTCGCGCAGGATCGAGACGTCGGCGAAGAACAGGGTGAGGACGACGTTGCCGAACTGCAGGCGATGCGCGCCCCCCACGAGGACCGGCCACTGCGCGTGCAGCTCGGCCGCCTCGTCCTGCAGCTCCGGATAGCGCTCGTGCAGCGTTCGCAGGTCGGCGAGGCGGAACGGGTGCTTCTCGACCGAGGCGAAGTGCAGCCTGCGGCAGCGGGCCGGGTCGCGCTTCCATGCCTGCCAGGTGGCGAGGAAACTGAGGCCGAAGCCGAAGCCGGTCTCCAGCACCACGAAGCGCTCGCGCCGCGCCCAGCGCTGCGGCAGGCCGTTGCCCTGCAGGAACACATGCTGCGCCTGCGCAATGCCGCCTTCGGCGCTGTGGTAGACGTCGCCGTAGGCCGCCGAATACGGGGTCTGATCGCGGAAATCGAGCTTCGCGGGAGCGACGGCTGCGCCCATCCGGCAGTTATACCCCTTGATCGAGATCAAGCCGTGCCATTGGCCGGCGCGTAGCGTGAACGCATGGAACTGCTCGCCGGGCTCATCGCCATAGTGATCATCGCCCTCACCGTTCACCTCCTCGTGCGCCAGGGCTACGGCGACGAGCGGCCGGTGCTGCTCGAGCGCATGCTCCGGCGCCAGAGCGACGCGGGCGCGCAGCAGGCGCTCGCCTCCGGCAGCCACGATTTCGCCGTGGCGGTGCGCAGGTGCGTCGACTGCAGCGAGGCCGCGCAATGCCGCGCATGGCTCGCGAGCGGCGCTCGCGAAGGCTACCAATCGTTCTGTCCCAATGCGGAGTACGTACAGTCATGGACGCGCTTGTTTTCTCGCTAGTTCTCCTTCTCCTGTTCGCCGGCGTGGTCGCGGCATTGCCGATGGCGTTCGCCGGCTGGCGGCGGCTCGTCGCCCGCGAGGGCGACCTGCAGATCTGGCGCACGATGCGCCGCCGCGGCATCACGCGCGAGGACACCGCCGGGCAGGAAGTGGGCCTTGGCCGGGCCGTGCGGCGCTGCGTGATGTGCCCGAGCATCGACGACTGCGACCAGTGGCTGGGCTCCGGCAAGCAGGAAGGGCTCGACCTCTTCTGTCCCAACGCGGCGTTCTTCGACCACATCGAGCGGCAGAAGGGCTCGCGCAACACCCGCTGAAGTATCATTGGCGGCCTCCCGCAGAGACCGCCGATGAACAAGCCCGCCGAACTCCGACTCGATACCGTTCCTTTCTGGATCGACGGCAAGCCCGTCGCCACCGCCGCTCGCCAGGGTGAAGTGTTCAACCCTGCCACGGGGCAGGTGACCAAGCAGGTTGCTTTCGCCGATGCCGGCATCGTCGATGCCGCCGTGAAGGCCGCCACCGCTGCGCTTCCCGAATGGCGCGATACGCCGCCGCTGCGCCGCGCGCGGGTCATGCAGAAGTTCCTGGCCCTGATGCAGAAGCATCAGAAAGACCTGGCGGCCATCGTCACCGCCGAGCACGGCAAGACCCTGCCCGATGCGATGGGCTCCGTGCAGCGCGGCATCGAGGTCGTCGAATTTGCCTGCGGCATCCCGCATCTCCTGAAGGGCGAGCACGCCGAGAACGTCGGCACGCAGGTCGATACGCACACCCTGCGCCAGCCGGTCGGCGTGTGCGCGGGCATCACGCCGTTCAACTTCCCGGTGATGGTGCCGCTGTGGATGTTCCCGATGGCCATCGCCTGCGGCAACACGTTCATCCTCAAGCCGTCGGAGAAGGTTCCCTCGGCGTCCGTGCGCATGGCCGAGCTCCTGAAGGAGGCCGGGCTGCCCGACGGCGTGCTCAACGTGGTGCACGGCGACAAGGCGGCGGTCGACGCGATCCTCAACCATCCCGGGATCCACGCGGTCTCGTTCGTCGGCTCGACGCCGATCGCGAGATACATCTACGAGACCTGCGCGAAGCAGGGCAAGCGCGTGCAGGCGCTGGGCGGCGCGAAGAACCATGCCGTCGTGCTGCCGGACGCCGACCTCGAGTTCGCCGCCGACGCGCTGATCGGCGCGGCGTACGGCTCCGCCGGCGAGCGCTGCATGGCGATCAGCGCCGTCGTGGCGGTCGGCGCGGCGGGTGATCCGCTGGTGAAGCTGCTGGAGAAGAAGGCCAAGGCGATCAAGATCGGCCCCGGAGACCAGGACGGCATCGACATGGGCCCGCTCGTCACCTGCCAGCACCGCGACAAGGTGGCCGGGTACGTCGACGCCGGCGTCAGGGAAGGCGCGAAGCTGGTGCTGGACGGCCGGCCGGGAGCCAAGCGTGACGGTTTCTTCCTCGGCACGACGCTGTTCGACCAGGTGAAGCCCGAGATGAGCATCTACAGGGACGAGATCTTCGGGCCGGTGCTCGTCGTGCTGCGCGCCGAGACCCTCGACGAGGCGATCGCCCTCGTGAACAAGAACCCGTACGCCAACGGCACGGCCATCTTCACCGAGTCCGGCGGCGCCGCGCGGCGCTTCACCTCCGAGATCCAGGTCGGCATGGTCGGCGTCAACGTGCCGATCCCGGTGCCGGTCGCGTATTTCTCCTTCGGCGGCTGGAAGAGCTCGCTCTTCGGCGACCTGCACGTGCACGGCGTCGAGGCGGTGAAGTTCTATACGCGCACCAAGGTCGTCACTTCCCGCTGGCCGCACCAGGACACGCCGGCGCCCGGATTCCACATGCCAACGCTCGGATGATGAAAAACCTTCTCGCTGTCGCGGCCGCTGCGCTGGCCTTCTCCGCTGGTGCGCAGGAGTACCCCACCAAGACCATCCGCATCATCATCCCGCTCACGCCGGGCTCCGGCGCGGACATCGCCGGGCGCATCATCGCGCAGCGCATGAGCGAGCACTGGAAGCAGCCGGTGATCGTCGAGAACCGCCCCGGCGCCGGCGGGCAGATCGGCACGGCGGCGGTGGTGAAGGCCGAAGGCGACGGGCATACGCTGCTCGTGCAGTCGTCCTCGCACTCGGCCAACCCGGCGATCTACAAGAGCCTGCCGTACGACCCTCAGAAGGACCTCGCCGACGTCGCCATCCTCGGCAAGACGCCTTACGTGATGGTCAGCGCGGCCAGCGGGCCGCACAAGTCGCTCAAGACCCTGATCGAGTCGGCCAAGGCGAAGCCGGGCGAGCTGCCGTTCGCCTCGGCTGGAATCGGCACGTCGACGCATCTCGCCGCCGAGTACGTGGTCGGCCTCGCCGGGCTGCGCATGATCCACGTGCCGTTCAAGGGCTCGCCGGACGCCATCCAGGACGTGCTCGGCGGCCGCAGCTCCTTCTACATGGCGCCGATCAACGTCGCCACCGGCCTCGTGCGCGACGGCAAGCTGACCGCGCTCGGCGTGTCGACGCGCTCGCGCGCGGACATCCTGCCGCAGGTGCCCACGCTCGCCGAGCAGGGCCTGACCAACTACGACATGACGCTCTGGTTCGGCATGTGGGCGCCGTCGTCGACGCCGCTGCCGGTGGTGCACAAGCTGAACGCCGCGGTCAACGCCATCGTGCTCGAGCCCATGGTGAAGGAGCAGTTCGCGAAGCTCGGCATCCTGCCCGCGCCGATGAAGACCGAGGATTTCGCCAAGTTCGTGCGCAGCGAGATGGACGTGTACCGCAAGATCGTGCAGGCGGCGAACATCCCGCAGCAGTAGATGGAGCTCCTCTTCGCCCTGGTCCTCGGCACCGCCACCCCGGGCGGCGGCTTCCCGGTCTACGGCGATGCGTTCGCCGACATGGTGAACGCGCAGGAGCCGCGGCTTCGCATCCAGCCGCGCAACACCAAGGGCAGCACCGAGAACGTGCCGCTGCTCGAGGCGAACCAGCTCGACATCGCGCTCGTCGCGGGCGAGATCGCCAGCAGCGCGCTCGCCAGGCCCGGCACGCCGCTGCGCATCGTCGCGGCGATGTATTCGTCGCCCGGCGTGGTGATGGTGCGCGCCGACAGCCCGCATCGCACCATCTCCGACCTGCGCGGCAGGACTGTTGTGCTCGGCACGCAGGCCTCCGGCATCACGGCGCTGGGCCGCACGGTGTTCAGTTCTTTGGGTGTAGACGTAAAACCCATCTATCTTGAGAAAGCGGCCGACGGTCCTCCCATGCTGCTCGATGGTCGCGCCGACGCTTTGTGGGGCGCGGGCGTGGGCTGGCCGGCGTTCACCGCGCTCGCCAAGTCCGGCGCGCGCTTCATTGCGCCCTCGCAGGGCGAGATCGCCACGATCCTGCAGAAGAACCCGGCGCTGCAGGCCGTCACCTTGCCGGCAAAGAGCTATCCCGGCCAGGACGCACCGCTTCCTTCCGTGGGCTCGTGGAGCTACGTGCTCGCCAAGCCGGCGCTGCCCGACGAGGCGGCGTACCTGCTCGCGCGCGCCATCCATCGCGCCGAAGCCCCGCTCGCCGCGCGGCTCGAGCAGGCGCGCGAGACCACCCTGGCGAACACCGTCGCCGCCGCGCCGCGGCCGGATCTGCTGCACCCGGGCGTGCGCCGCTATCTGAACGAAGCCGGAATCCGGCAGCCCTGAAACTCGCCGACTGGTCGCTGCACTTCTACCGGATCCCCTACCGGCGGCCGGTGACCTGGGCGTACGCGAGCGAGAGCTCGAGCGACTACGCGCTCCTCAAGCTGGTCGCCGACGACGGCACGGTGGGCGTGGCCGAGGGCGTGATCAAGCCGACGCGCACCGGCTATTCGCCGCGCTCGCTCGCCGCCACGATCGAGGACGTCATGCTGCCGCGCCTGCGCGAGGTCGACCTCGCCGACGGCGCCGCCGTGCAGCGTGCTTTCGACTGGCTCGACGGCCACCTCAGCCCGCGCGCGCTGGTCGACAACGCGTGCTGCGCCATGCGCCTGTCTTATTCGAGAAAAACCAATCCGGTGGATGTGCCGCTGTCGTGGATCGTCACCCGGCAGACGCCGCGCCTGATGGCGGAGGAGGCCGCCGACATGGTGCGGCGGCATGGCCTGCGCTCGCTCAAGCTGAAAGGCGGGCAGGGGCGCGAGACCGACCTGCAGGTGATCAAGGAGGTGCGCGCCGCCGTCGGCGACTCGATCGAGCTGTCGATGGACGCGAACCGCGCCTATCCGCAGGAGGGCATCGCGGCCTATGTGCGCGCCATCGCCGACGCCGGGATCACCGTCGCGGAGGATCCCTGCGACCTCGCGCCCGACAGCGCGTTCGAAAGACTGCAGCGCGAGATGCCCGTCCCGCTGCTCGTCGATTTCCCGTGCACGTCGCGGCAGGACGCCGCCCTCTTCCTCGACCGCGGCGCGCGCTCGCTGATGATCAAGCCCGGCCGCATCGGCCTCAGCGAGGCGCGCGAGATCGACACGCTCTGCGCCCGGGGCGGCGCCCGCGTGTCGCTCGGCATGTACTACGAGACGGCGCTAGGCACGGCACTCTCGCTGCAACTCGCCCCGGCGCTGAAGAGCCAGCTCATCCTGCCGCCGGAGCATTCGTTCTTCCTCATGCTGAGCGCTCAGGTTGCCCCGGGCGAAGTCAAGAACGGGGTGTTCAGACTTCCGGAGGAACACGACCTCTCCAGCTTGATCGACTGGAAGGCAGTCGAGCGCTTCAAGATCTAGTTCCGTACCGGGTACGGAATTAGTGCAGGTGGGGCTTCTTCAGGAAGTCGTTGCGGTCGACTGACTTCAGCACCACTTCCTTCATCGTCGCCTCGCGCAGGATCTTGAGGCGGACGTCGCAGCCGGAATTGCCGCAGGCCCAGATGCGCCGGAAGAGGTCGGCGAGGCTCTCGGGCTTGCCGCCGGCCACCTCGATCAGCGCGTCGCCGACCTTGAGGCCGGCTTTCTCGGCCGGGGCGCCGGGCGCGAGGCCGGCGACGACGAGGCGCGGGCCGGCCTCGGTGACATAAAGGCCGAGCCACGGCCGCGGCGGGCGGTTTGGGCGGCCGAGCTTCACCATGTCGTCGAGGATCGGCGCGAGCAGGTCGATCGGCACGATCATGTTCCCCTGCAGCACGCCGGCGTCGATCTTCTCCTGCACGAGGAGCGAGCCGATGCCGAGCAGCCGGCCGTCGGCGCCGATCAGCGCCGCGCCGCCCCACTGCGGGTGCGCCGGCGCGGTGAAGATCGCCTCGTCCAGCACGTACTCCCAGTAGCCGGCGAACTCGCGTTTCGCGAACACCGTCGCCTTGAGCGAGTGCGCGCGGCCCCCGTGGCCCGCCATCACCACGTTCTCGCCGACG
Source organism: Burkholderiales bacterium (assembly GCA_035699685.1). GTDB lineage: Bacteria > Pseudomonadota > Gammaproteobacteria > Burkholderiales > SG8-39 > SCGC-AG-212-J23. The sequence goes on from DASSPL010000289.1 coordinate 15,343, forward strand.
CGGCACGACGCGGCGGTGCCGCGCTCGAGCGGCTTCACGTGGTTGAGCTTGCCGAGCGGGTGCACGAGGCCGAATCCGGTGGTCTGGTCGTAGGCGACCGGGAAGCCGCCGACCACCTGGCCCTTGTTGGTGGTGAGCCAGATGGTGCTCGCTTCCGTGATCAGGTAGCCGATGGTGAGGACCAGCCCGTCCTCGCGGATGACGATGCCGCTGCCGGCGCGCTCGGTGCCGAGGATCTGCGCGGTGAACGCGTCTTCAGGGATCTCGGCGCGCAGCCCGACGACGGCATTCAGCGCCGCGTCGAGGTCGAAGCGCCATTCTTCCTGCCGCGGCCGCATGTCGACCGGGAAGGCCCACTCACCTTCTTTCTTTGCCATTACCCGATTCTAAGACCGCTGTCGGCGTCGAAGAGGTGCGCGTGCTCGGTTTTCGGTGCGAGAAAAATCCGCTCGCCGGGGCCGGCATTGGAGCGTCCGCGCGACATGACGTTGAGCGTGGCGTCGCCGACCTTCACCACCAGCTCGGTTTCGGCGCCCATCGGCTCGACGACCACCACTTCGGCGCCGATTCCCGAGGCTGCGATCTCGAGATGCTCGGGCCGGATCCCGTACTTCACCTTCTGGCCTTCGCCCGCCCGCGGCGCCGGCCAGCGGGCGCCGAGCGCCTCAACCGCGTTCTGCCGGTAGACGCCGTCGAACACGTTCATCGCCGGCGAGCCGATGAATTGCGCGACGAAGAGATTCGCCGGCCGGTCATAGAGCTCCAGCGGATCGCCGAGCTGCTCGATGCGGCCCTCGTTCATCACCGCGATGCGGTCGGCCATGGTCATGGCCTCGATCTGGTCGTGGGTGACGTAGACCGTGGTGGTCTTCAGGCGCTGGTGCAGCGCCTTGATCTCGGAGCGCATGGCGACGCGCAGCTTGGCGTCCAGATTGCTTAATGGTTCATCAAAGAGGAAAACCTTCGGGTCTCGCACGATGGCGCGTCCCATCGCCACGCGCTGGCGCTGCCCGCCGGAGAGCTCGCGCGGGTAGCGATCGAGGTAGGCCTCCAGGTTCAGGATCCTCGCTGCGCGCGCCACGCCTTCCGCGATCCTTGCCGCGTTCTCCTTCCTCAAGCGCAGGGAGAAGCCCATGTTGTCGCGCACCGTCATGTGCGGATAGAGCGCGTAGCTCTGGAACACCATGGCGATGTCGCGGTCCTTGGAATCGA
>DASSPL010000290.1:0-16974 GCA_035699685.1 Burkholderiales bacterium
CAGGAGATCACGCCGAAGAACATCCTGATGATCGGGCCGACCGGCGTCGGCAAGACCGAGATCGCGCGGCGCCTCGCCCGGCTCGCGGACGCGCCGTTCATCAAGGTCGAGGCGACCAAGTTCACCGAGGTGGGCTACGTCGGCCGCGACGTCGACACGATCGTCAGGGACCTGGTGGAGATCAGCGTGAAGCAGACGCGCGAGGGCGCCATGAAGAAGGTGCGCGCGCGCGCCGAGGAGGCGGCGGAGGAGCGCATCCTCGACGTGCTGGTCGGCTACCGCGAAGCCGAAGCCGACAGCGCGGCGCGGCAGAAATTCAGGAAGAAGCTGCGCGAAGGCGAGCTCGACGAGAAGGAGATCGACATCGAGGTGGCGGCGGTGAGCCCGCAGATGGAGATCCTCGCGCCGCCGGGGATGGAGGACCTCACCTCGCAGATCCAGGGCATGCTGTCGAACCTCGGCGGCAGCCGCCGGCGGCTGCGCAAGATGAAGATCCGCGAGGCGCGCGGCCTGATCATCGACGAGGAGGCCGGGCGCCTGGTGAACGACGACGAGCTCAAGTCGCGCGCCCTCGCCAACGCCGAGCAGAACGGCATCGTGTTCCTCGACGAGATCGACAAGATCACGAGCCGGGCCGAGCTGCAGGGCGCCGACGTCTCGCGCCAGGGCGTGCAGCGCGACCTGCTGCCGCTGGTCGAGGGCACCACGGTGTCGACGCGCTATGGCATGGTGAAGACCGACCACATCCTGTTCATCGCCTCGGGCGCGTTCCACCTCGCCAAGCCCTCCGACCTGATCCCCGAGCTGCAGGGCCGCTTTCCCATACGGGTCGAGCTCGACCCGCTGACGGTCGAGGACTTCGAGCGCATCCTCACCGGCACCGACGCGAGCCAGGTCAAGCAGTACCAGGCGCTGCTCGCCACCGAGGGCGTGCGCATTGAGTTCAAGCCCGATGCCATCCGCCGGCTGGCGCAGATCGCCTGGCAGGTGAACGAGAAGACCGAGAACATCGGCGCGCGGCGGCTCTCCACCGTCCTGGAAAGGCTGCTGGAAGAGGTCTCCTTCGACGCCGGGCGCAGCGGTCCGGGGGACGTGACCATCGACGCGGCCTACGTCGACGCCCGGCTGGCCGACCTGGCTAAGGACGAGGATCTGGCGCGCTACGTTCTTTGAGCTCGACGGCCAGGCATTCCGGGCACAGGCAGTCCCGCCCGGCCACCGGCTGCAGGGCCGGCAGGTCCTCGCACCAGCAGGCCTCCTCGTCCGCGCCGCAGCGGAAGGGGCGCCGGCACCGGGCGCAGGCCAAGTCCCTCACGCGCAGGAGTTTAGCCGGGCCTTGAAATCGGCCGGGCAGTCCCTATCTGTGAGCCTGTAAGGGGCAGGAGCCCCACTAGCTAAGGAGACTGCCACATGGCGAGCATTCAGCGGTTCGACCCCTTCAACGAGCTGGTCGACGACCTGTTCAAGGGCTTCCTGGTCCGCCCCGTGTCCTACGAGGGCCGCGGCGAAACCCTTCCCCGGATGAAGGTCGACGTAGCGGAGAAAAACGGCGGCTACCTGGTCACGGCCGAGCTGCCGGGGGTGCGCAAGGAAGACATCAACGTCAGCATCGACGGCGCGCAGGTGACCCTCGAGGCCGAAGTGAAGCGCGAGAAGGAGCTCACCAAGGACGAGCGCGTGCTGCACAGCGAGCGCGTCTTCGGCAAGACCACGCGCAGCTTCACGCTGCCGCAGGAAGTCGACGAGACCAAGGCGGAAGCGAAGTTCCGCGACGGCGTGCTCGAGCTGACGCTGCCGAAGAAGGCCGCGGCGCAGCGCAAGCAGATCAGCATCCAGTAACTCGCGGTCGGCATCAGCAAGGCGGGCGCTCCCCGGGGGGCGCCCGCCTTTTTGTTTGTAGAATGCGGCGACAGAATGAACGCCCCGTTCAACCACAGCCCGCAAGCGGCCGAGAAGGCCCGCATCCTCGCCGAGGCGCTGCCCTATATCCAGCGCTTCCACGGCAAGACCATCGTGGTGAAGTACGGCGGCAACGCCATGATCGAGGAGGAGCTGAAGGCGAGCTTCGCCCACGATGTCGTGCTGCTGAAGCTGGTCGGCATGAACCCGGTGGTGGTGCACGGCGGCGGGCCGCAGATCGAGCAGCTGCTCGCCAAGCTCGGCAAGAAGGGCGAGTTCGTCCAGGGCATGCGCGTCACCGACGCCGAGACGATGGACATCGTCGAGATGGTGCTCGGCGGCCAGGTGAACAAGGAGGTCGTCGAGCTCATCAACCAGGCGGGCGGCAAGGCCGTCGGCCTGACCGGGCAGGACGGGGCCTTCGTGCGCGCGCGGAAGATGCTGCTGCCGTCGAAGGAGAACGGGCACGTCGACCTGGGGCAGGTCGGCGAGATCGAATCCATCGACCCGTCGGTGATCCAGGCGCTCGAAGCCGGCGGCTTCATCCCGGTGGTGGCGCCGATCGGCACCGGCGCCGATGGCGTGACCTACAACATCAACGCCGACCTCGTCGCCGGCAAGCTGGCCGAGATCCTCGCCGCCGAGAAGCTGGTGGTGATGACCAACACGCCAGGGGTGCTGGACAAGAACAACAAGCTCCTCACCGGGCTCACGCCGAAGAAGATCGACGACCTGGTGCACAAGGGGGTGATCTCGGGCGGCATGCTGCCGAAGATCGGCTCGGCGCTCGACGCCGCGCGCAACGGCGTGAAGAGCGTGCACATCATCGACGGGCGCGTGCCGCACGCGCTGCTGCTTGAAGTCCTCACCGACCAGGGCGTCGGCACGCTGATCCGCAGCAAATAGCTGTGAGGTTAGCCACCATCCCGCCGTCCCGGCGGGTCTGGATCTTTGACCTGGACAACACGCTGCACGACGCGCGCGCCCGCATCTTCCCGGCGATGCACGAGCAGATCAACGCGTACCTGCGGCGCTACTTCGGCGTCGACGCGGCCGGCGCCGACGCGCTGCGGGAGAAGTTCTGGCGCACCTACGGCACGACGCTGAACGGCCTCATGCGCCACCACGGCGCGGATCCCCGCCATTTCCTGCGCGAGACCCACGTCTTCCCCGAGCTTGCGGACATGGTGGTGCGCGAGAATGCCCTCAAGCACGCGCTTGCCCGGCTGGGCGGCACCAAGCTCATTTTTTCCAACGCGCCGCGCCATTACGTGGAAGAAGTCCTGCGCGCCATAGGACTCTCGCGCTACTTTGACGGCGTCTACACGATCGAGGACGCGCGCTACCGCGGCAAGCCCGCCCTGCACGGCTTCCACTTCCTCTTGCGAAAGCACAAGCTCGATCCGCACCGCTGCGCGTTCGTCGACGACATGCTCGAAAACCTGCGCGCGCCGCATCGCCTGGGCATGTCGACGGTATGGGTGAGCAGCGAGCGGCGGCGTGTGACATTTGTCGACCTGCGCGTGCCCTCGGTGGTCGACCTGCCGCGCTTGGTTTTCCGCGGAAGCTCGGCTTAGAATCGTCTCCCCCCTCAGCGCCCATCCCATGCCCCGCGCCAAAGGCGAACGCAGGCTCGAGATCCTGAAAGCCCTCGCGCAAATGCTCGAGGCGCCCAAATGGGAGCGCATCACGACCGCGGCGCTCGCCGAGAGCCTCGGCGTCTCGGAGGCCGCGCTCTACCGCCACTTCGCCTCGAAGGCGCAGATGTACGAAGGTTTGATCGAGTTCATCGAGAACTCGGTCTTCACGCTCGCCAACCGCATCACGCAGGACGAGGCCGACGGCCGCAAGCAGGCCGAGCAGCTCACCGAGATGCTGCTCGCCTTCGCCGAGAAGAACCCCGGCATGGTGCGCGTGATGACCGGCGACGCGCTGGTCGGCGAGCACGAGCGGCTGCAGGCGCGCATGAACCAGTTCTTCGACCGCTTCGAGTCCACGCTCAAGCAGTCGCTGCGCGCCGCGGAGGACGGCGACGCCGCCGGGCGCGCCGCGGCGATCCTGCGCTACTCGATCGGCTGCATGCACCAGTTCGGCAAGAGCGGCTTCTCGCGCAAGCCGACCGAGAGCTTCTCGGCGCAGCGCCACTACCTGTTTACCTAGAGCACACCCTGCAGGCGGGGTCCTTCGCGACCTTCACGCTGCGCCACTCGGCGGTATGCGCGTCGATGATGAGCAGCCTGCCGCTGAGCGATTCACCCGTGCCGACGAGGAGCTTGATCGTCTCCATCGCCTGGATCGAGCCGACCATGCCGGTGAGCGGCGCGAGCACGCCCATCTGCGAGCACTGCACTTCCTCGACTTCGGCATCCTCCGGGAAGAGGCAGGCGTAGCAGGGCGCGTTTTCGTTCCGCAGGTCGAACACCATCACCTGTGCGTCGAAGCGGATCGCGGCGCCGGAGACGAGGGGTTTCTTGTGCGCCACGCACGCGCGGTTGACGGCGTGGCGCGTGGCGAAGTTGTCGGTGCAGTCGAGCACGATGTCGACCGCGCGCACCAGGGCGTCGAGCTCGGCCGCCTTGACGCGCTCCGGGATGGCCGTGATGTCGACGTCCGGATTGACGGCACGCAGCGCGCTGCGCGCGGCATGCGCCTTCTGCGCGCCGACCGATTCGGTGCGGTACAGGATCTGGCGCTGCAGGTTGGTGAGATCGACCCTGTCGGAGTCGGCGATGCTCAGCCGGCCGACGCCGGCGGCGGCGAGGTAGAGCGAGGTGGGACAGCCGAGGCCGCCGGCGCCGATGATCAAGGCGGACGCGGCACGCAGCTTCTCCTGCCCCTCCACCCCGATCTCGGGGAGAAGGATGTGCCGGGAGTAGCGGAGAAGCTGCTGGTCGTTAATTCGGCTTCGTGCCGGTGGTTTGAGCCACCGTGGGTGCCGTGGTCTTAACAGGCTCGCCCTTGAGGAACGCGATCGCCTGCGAAAGCTGGAAGTCTTCCTTGGAGCCGAACTCGGTCGGCTTCTGGTCCGCGGGCGGCGGCGTCGGCACGGTGCGCGCGCGCGGCTGCGCTTCCTTCTGCGCGTCCTTCTTCGCCTCGGCCTTGCCGTTCTCGAGGTGGCGCTGCAGGTCCGCCTCGCGCACGCGCGTCGCGGTGTCGGTCGGATCCTCGACGATGATGTCGGGCGTGATGCCGAGCGCCTGGATCGAGCGGCCGCCCGGCGTGTAGTAGCGGGCGGTGGTGAGCTTCATCGCCGTGTTGTTGCCGAGCGGGATGATGGTCTGCACCGAGCCCTTGCCGAAGGTCTGCGTGCCGATCACCTTGGCGCGCTTGTGGTCCTGCAGGGCGCCGGCGACGATCTCGGAAGCCGACGCCGAGCCGCCGTTGACCAGCACCACCATCGGCACGGTCTTCGCGGCCTGCGGCAGCGCCTTCAGCACGTCGTCGCCGCGCCGCGCGTAGTCGTCGGGCGAGGCGTAGAACTTCTTGCGCGCGTCCTCGGTGCGGCCGTCGGTCGAGACGACGAGCGTCTTCGCCGGCAGGAACGCGGCGCTGACCGCCACGGCGCCGTGCAGCAGGCCGCCCGGATCGTTGCGCAGGTCGAGGATCAGGCCCTTGATCTGGCCCTGCTTCAGGATGGTGTCGACGTGGCGCACCAGCGACTCGGCGGTGTTCTCCTGGAAGGCGCGCACGCGCACCCAGCCGTAGCCCGGCTCGATGACCTTCGACACGACGCTCTGCACCTTGATGACGTCGCGCGTCAGCGTGACGATGATCGGCGCGCTCTCGCCCTTGCGCATGATGGTGAGCGTGATCTGGGTCTTGGGCTTGCCGCGCATGCGCTTCACGGCGTCGTTCAGCGTCATGCCCTTCACCGGCGTGTCGTCGAGCTTGATGATCAGGTCGTTCGGCTTGACCCCGGCGCGGAACGCCGGCGTGTCCTCGATCGGCGAGATCACCTTGACCACGCCGTCTTCCATGCCGACCTCGATGCCGAGGCCGCCGAACTGGCCCTGCGTGCCGACCTGCAGCTCCTTGAACGCTTCCTGGTCGAGGTACGCCGAGTGCGGGTCGAGGCCGGTCAGCATGCCGTTGATCGCCTCGGTGATGAGCTTCTTGTCCTCCACCGGCTCGACGTAGTTGCTCTTCACCGTGCCGAACACCTCGGTGAAGGCGCGCATCTCCTCGTACGGGATCGGCGCGCGCGCGGCGCGGTCGGCGATCGCCTGGAAGTTCAGGCTGATCAGCACCCCGGCAAACGCGCCGACGAGGATGAATCCGAAGCTGCGAAGCTTTTGCATGGTGGGGATCTTTATTTCAGCCTGACCCAGCGCAAGGGGTCGAAAGGGCGGCCTAAATGCCGCATTTCAAAGTATAAGCCCGTTTCCTCGTTGCCACCGCTCGAGCCGCTCGTCGCCACCACCTCGCCGCCCGTCACCCGCTCGCCGACCTGCTTCAGCAGCGATTCCGCGTTGGCGTAGATCGAAAGGTAATTCTCGCCGTGGTCGACGATCATCAGGTTGCCGAACCCCCTCATCCAGTCGGCATATACGACCTGGCCCCTTGCCACCGCCCGCACGGGCTCGCCTTCCGGCGCTCGGATGAAGACCCCTTTCGCCTCGATGCCGCTCGCTCCCCTTGGAGCGCCGAAACGCCCGGTCAGTTCCCCCCGGACCGGTAGCCGCAGGTGGCCGCGCAAGCTCGAAAAATGAGCGGAAGACGCCTCGTTCGTGCGTTCCGGAACCGCTTCGACCCTGCCGAGCACGCGCCTCAGGCCCTCGACCAGGCGGCCAAGCCGCGTTTCGTCGGCCTTCAGCGCGCCGATCTGCCGCCGCTGCTTGCGGATCTCCCCCGCGGTGCGGTCGAGCGTCCGGCGGCGCGTCTCGCGCTCGCGCACCAGGCGCTCGCGGTCGGCGCGGCTCGCCTGCTCCACCGCTCGCAGGCGCTCGCGCTTCACCTGGGCTTCGCGCGCCAGGCGTTCCAGCGCCTCGAGGTCGGTGCGGTAGGCGGCCAGGAGCGAGGCGGCAGCACGCGACACATAGCCGACGTAGTGCAGCCGGCGCGCCAGGTCGGCCGGCTCGTCGCCCGACAGGGCCGTGCGCAGCGCATCCGGCGCGGCGAGCGCCTGGCGCGCGATCAGCACGCGCTCGACGGTCGCTTGCCGCTCGGCCAGCGCGCGCTCGACCGCCTGCCGTTCCGCTGCGAGGCGCGCGCTTTCCGCCTTCAATTGGTTCGCTTCGGCGAGCAGGACGGCCAGCGCCCGATTGGCCTGCGAGATGGCGCGCTCGGAATCGCGCAAGGCGTCGCGCGCCTCGCGCCGCTCGGCCTCCTTGCCTTCGAGCTCGCGCTGCAGGCCCTCGATGCGTCCGCGCAGCCTCTGCAAGTCCTGCTCGTTCGGCGCCGCCTGCGCGGAGAAGGCGACGAAGAGCAGGAGCGCGCGGATCAGACCTTGGCCTTGCCCTGCGCCGACACCGCGGCGACGCGCTTCGCGACCTCTTCGGGGTCGCCCAGGTAGTAGTGCTTGAGCGGCCGCAACGAGTCGTCGAGCTCGTACACCAGCGGGATGCCGGTCGGAATGTTGAGGCCGACGATGTCCTTGTCGCTGACGTTGTCGAGGTGCTTCACCATGGCGCGCAGTGAATTGCCGTGCGCGGCAATCAGCACGCGCTTGCCGCCCTTGATGGCCGGCGCGAGGGTCGAGTTCCAGTACGGCAGCACGCGCGCCACCGTGTCCTTCAGGCATTCCGTGCGCGGCACCTCGATCCCGGCGTAGCGCGGGTCGCTGCCCTCGTAGCGCTTGTCGGAGGGCGAGAGCAGCGGCGGCGGCGTGTCGTAGCTGCGCCGCCAGACCAGCACCTGCTCCTCGCCGAATTTCGCCGCCATCTCGGCCTTGTTGAGGCCCTGCAGGTCGCCGTAGTGCCGCTCGTTCAGCCGCCAGCTCTTCTCGACGGGCAGCCACATGCGGTCGAGCTCCTCGAGCGAGAGCCACAGCGTGCGGATGGCGCGCTTCAGCACCGAGGTGAACGCGATATCGAATTCGTAGCCGCCCGACTTGAGCAGGCGCCCGGCTGCGCGCGCCTCCTCGACGCCCTTGGGCGAGAGGTCGACGTCGGTCCAGCCGGTGAAGCGGTTTTCGCGGTTCCACGTCGATTCGCCGTGGCGCAGGAGGACGAGCTTTCGCATCGCGGTGATTATAATGACCGCCCTCCGTGCAATTCATCCAGAACAACATCCTGCTCTTCGTCGTGGCGTTCGTTTCCGGCGCCATGCTGCTCTGGCCGCTGATCCGGCGCAGCGCCGGCGGGCCGTGGGTCAACCCGGCGCAGGCGACGCATCTCATCAACCGCGAGGACGCGCTGGTCATCGACGTGCGCGAGCCGGGCGAATTCGCCGCCGGCCACGTGCTCGGCGCGAAGAACGTGCCGCTCGCGCGCCTGGACGGCGCCTCGGGCGAGCTCGCCAAGCGCAAGGACCGCCCGCTGATCGTCTACTGCGACGGCGGCGATCGGGCGGGCAAGGCGATTGCTGCGCTGAAGAAGCAGGGCCATACGCGCGTCGCCAACCTGTCGGGCGGCCTCGGCGCCTGGCAGCAGGCCGGCCTGCCCTTGGAAAAATGAGCCTGGAGCAGTAATTGCCTAAAGTCCTGATGTACTGCACCGCGGCGTGCCCGTTCTGCCAGTCCGCCGAGCGGCTGCTGGTCGAGAAAGGGGTGGCGATCGAGAAGATCCGGGTCGACCTCGATCCCGCGCGCCGCGGCGAGATGATGCAGAAGAGCGGCCGGCGCACCGTGCCGCAGATCTGGATCGGCGAGCGCCACATCGGCGGCTGCGACGACCTGTACGACCTCGACCGCCAAGGCGGCCTCGATCCGTTACTCAAGGCGGCACCATGAGCGAAGCGCAGCAACCGCAGGGACAGGGGCAGGGGCAGGGACAGGAGCAGCAGCCGGCGACGTTCCAGATCGAGAAGCTGTACGTGAAAGACCTGTCGCTCGAGATCCCGCACGCGCCGAAGATCTTCACCGAGCAGGTGCAGCCGGAGCTGCAGGTGCAGATCGGCACGGAGGCGAACAATTTCGCCGACGGCTACTACGAAGTCACGGTGACCGCGACCGTCACCGCCAAGCTCGGCGAGCGCACGCTGTTCCTCGCCGAGGCGGTGCAGGCGGGCATCTTCGCCCTGCGCGGCATCCCGGCCGCGGAGCTCGCGCCGGTGCTCGGCATCGCCTGCCCGACCGTCGTCTATCCGTACCTGCGGGAGACCATCTCGGACCTCGTCACGCGCGGCGGCTTTCCGCCGGTGCTGCTCGCACCGCTGTCCTTCGAGGCGCTCTACCTGCAGCAGCAGCAGAACGCGGCCCAGGACGGGCCGCGCATCGAGCTCTCGCGCTAGATGGCCGTAGCGGTGCTCGGGGCTGGGGCCTGGGGCACCGCGATCAGCTGCGTCCTTGCCGCCCGCCTCGACGTCACGCTGTGGGCGCGCGATCCGGCGCAAGCGAGCGCGATTGCCACGAGCCGGCGCAATGACCGCTATCTGCCCGGCATCGAGCTGCCGTCGACCGTAAAGGTCACCGCTGACCTGGGCGACGCACGGTCGTGCGACCTCATGCTGGCGGCCACCCCGGTCGCCGGACTGCGCGAGGTCTTGTCGAAGATTCCTCCGGGAAAACCCGTTGTCTGGCTGTGCAAGGGATTCGAGAAAGGCACCGGCGAGCTGCCGCACCAGATCGCCGCCGCGGCGCTCGGCGATGAAGCCCGCTTCGGCGCGCTCTCGGGCCCTTCATTCGCCGACGAAGTGGCGCGCGGCCTGCCGTGCGCCCTGACGCTCGCTTCACGGGACGCCGGGTTTGCGAAGGAAGCCGCAGCGTCGCTGCACGGCGGACGCATGCGCATCTACTACAGCACCGACCTGGTCGGCGTCGAGATCGGCGGCGCGGTGAAGAACGTGATGGCCATCGCCGCCGGCATCTCCGACGGCCTGGGGCTCGGCCTGAATGCGCGCGCCGCGCTCATTACCCGCGGGCTCGCGGAAATCACGCGCCTCGGCACCGCGCTCGGCGGCCAGCCCGAGACGTTCATGGGCCTTGCCGGCGCCGGCGACCTGATCCTCACCGCGACGGGAGACCTGTCGCGCAACCGCCGCGTCGGCCTGGAGCTCGCGCGGGGCCGCTCGCTCGACGAGATCATGGCGACGCTCGGGCACGTCGCCGAGGGCGTCTATTCCGCGAAGGAGGTGGCGCGCCTCGCCGCGTCTCGCGGCGTCGAGATGCCGGTGACCGATGCCGTCAACGCGGTGCTCGCCGGGCGCCTCGCGCCGGCGGCGGCGGTGGAGCGCCTGCTCGCCCGCGAATCGAAGATGGAGCGCTAGGGGTTCACGCCCCGGATGCCGGCGTAGAGCGCGACGAGCTGCGGCAAGTCCCGCGCGTAGTCGCCGCTCGTCTCGACCGGCTTGAAGAGGCGGATCGCGCGCTGCGCGCCATCGAACGCCACCGGCAGGATCGGCACTCGCGCGGCGTGCGCGATGTGATAGAAGCCGCTCCTCCACGGCCGGGTGCTCGAGCGCGTGCCCGCCGGCGTGATGGCGAGGAAGATGGCGTCGGCCTTGTCGATCGCCTCGACCGCCTGGGGCACCAGCCCCTGCGGCGCCTCGCGGTTCACCGGGACGCCGCCGAACCATCGCATCAGCCAGCCGAGCGGCGGCTGGAACAGCGTGTGCTTGCCGAGAAAGCGCACGCGCAGCCCGAGCGCGTACACCGCCGCGATGCCGATGATGAAGTCCCAGTTGGAGGTGTGCGGCGCGACGATCGCGATCAGCTTCGGCCGGTCGGGGAACTCGCCCTCGATGCGCCAGCGGCCCAGAGCAAGCAGCGCGCGGCCGAGCGCGCGGGAGAGGGCATTGCCCCGGCGCGGCATGCTCGGCGGCAGCCGGGGTACGCGGCTCATTGGAAACCGGCCTGGCGCCAGGCTTCGAACACCGCCACCGCGACGGCGTTCGACAGGTTGAGGCTGCGATTTCCCGCTCGCATCGGCAGGCGCAGCCGCATGTCCGGCGGGAAGCCCTCGAGAATGGAAGAAGGCAGGCCGGTGGTCTCGGCGCCGAAAACCAGCACGTCGTCCCGCGCGTAGCGCACGTCGGTGAAGAGCCTCGTCCCCTTGGTCGTGAACGCAAACATACGCTGCCCGGCGAATTCTGCCTGGCAGGCCGTCCAGGAGTCGTGCACCTGCAGGGCGGCGTACTCGTGATAGTCGAGGCCCGCGCGCTTGAGCTGGGCATCGTCCAGCGAGAAGCCGAGCGGCTTCACCAGGTGCAGGCGCGCGCCGGTGTTGGCGGCCAGGCGAATCACGTTGCCGGTGTTCGGCGGGATCTCGGGCTGGACCAGGACGATGTCGATCACAGCGCGCGAGTCACGACCCAGTTGGAGACATGCACGGCGCCGGCCGCCTTGAGCGTACGCGCCAGCTCGTTCAGCGTCGCACCGGTCGTCATGACGTCGTCGACCACCGCGACACGAGCGCCGACGAGGGCGCGCGTGCAGCGGAACGCGCCGCGCACGTTGCGCTGGCGCTCGTCGTAGGGCAGCTCCATCTGCGGCCGCGACTCGCGCGTGCGCTCGCAAAGCGCCAGGTCGAGTCCCGTGCGGCCGAGGTGCCGGGCGATTTCCACCGCCTGGTTGTAGCCGCGCTCGCGCAGGCGCGCCGGCGCAAGCGGCATGGGGACCACGCAATCGACGCGGTCTCCGTCAATCCTTCCCCTGAGCAACGCGCCGAGCAGGCCGGCCAGGGCCAGCTCGCCGCGGAACTTGAGGGAATGGACCAGGGCATCGGCGGGGAAATCATAGGCGAGCGCGGCGCGCGTCGCGTCGTACGCCGGCTTTTCGGCGAGGCAGCGGCCGCAGGTGGCGCCGCCGGGCGAGGGCAGCGCGCAGCGCGGGCACAGCGGAAAATCGAGGCGCGGCAGGTCGGCGTCACAGTCCGGGCACAGGAAATCCCGCGCCGCTCCCCGGCAGAGGAAGCAGCTGCCCCCAAAAAGCAGGCTCCCCAGCCGCATTTTCCACGCGTTTCGCATACCATCCTCGCCCCATGTGGACTGTAGCCCAGCTCTCGCGCGATCTCGATTCAGGCCGCACGTCCAGCCGCGAGCTCGTCGACCAGGCCCTCGCGCGCATCGCCGCGCCGGACGGCGAAGGCGCCCGCGCATTCATGAAGGTCTACGCCGACGAGGCGCGTGCGGCAGCCGACTACTCCGACCGGTTGAGAAAGGCGGGCGCGCGCCGCTCGCCGGTCGATGGCCTGCCGGTCTCGCTCAAGGACCTCTTCGACGTGGCCGGGGACGTGACCCGCGCCGGGTCGAAGGTGTATGCGAAGAAGGCGGAGCGCGACGCCCCGGCGGTAGCCCGGTTGCGGGCCGCCGGCGCGGTGTTCGTCGGACGCACCAACATGGTCGAGTTCGCGTTCGGCGGCGTCGGCCTGAATCCGCACTACGGCACGCCGCGCAATCCGTGGGACCGCAAGACCGGCCGCGTGCCCGGCGGATCGACCTCGGGCGGCGCGGTGGCGCAGGCGGACGGCATGTGCGCCATGGCCCTCGGCTCCGACACCCGCGGCTCGATCCGCGGTCCGGCGTCGCTTTGCGGCGTGACCGGCTGGAAGCCGACGGCGAGCCGCGTGCCGCGCGAGGGCGCATTCCCGCTGTCCTTCACGCTGGACACCATCGGGCCGCTGGCGAACTCGGTGGCCTGCTGTGCCACCTATGACGCGATCCTCGCCGGCGAGCCGGCGGCGCCGCTGCCGGCGTTTGAAACGAAGGGGCTGCGGCTCCTAGTCCCGCGCTCCTCGGTGCTCGAGGACCTGGACGCAGCGGTGGCGAGAGCGTTCGAGGCTTCATTGAACAGGTTCTCCAAGCAGGGGGCCATCGTGGAAGAGCGGGCCGTGCCCGCCTTCGACCGCCAGGCCGACTACTTCAAGGGCGGCGGCTTTGCCGGCGCCGAGTCGTACTACATCCATCGCGACTACCTCGATCGCCTGGACGAATACGATCCCCGCGTCGGCAAGCGCATCCTGCTCGCGAAGGACTTCAGCGCGTCCGACTACCTCGCGCTGGGCGAGCTGCGCCGGAGCTTCGTGCAGGAGATCGGCGCGCTCGCCGCGCCCTACGACGCGATCCTGATGCCGAGCACGGCCTGTGTCGCGCCGGGCATCGCGGAAACCGAGGCCAGCCTCGACGATTACGTGCGCTGGAACATGCGCATCCTGCGCAATCCGGGGCTGATCAATTTTCTGGACGGCTGCGCGGCGAGCGTGCCGTGCCACGAGCCGGGGACCGCGCCGGTGGGCCTCATGGTCTGCGGCACCGCCCTCACCGACCGGCACACGCTCGCGGTGGCCGCGGCGCTTGAGCGCGCGCTCCGGGCACATTGACGAGCGTGCGGCGCGCCGCGCCTTCGCGCGCGCGGCACCGCAGTACGAGCGCGCGGCGCGGCTGGAAAGCGAAGTCGGCGCGCGGCTGCGCGAGCGCCTCGATTACGTCAAGGTCGAGCCGCAGCGCATCCTGGATGCCGGCAGCGGGCCGGGACGCGATGCGCGCGCCCTCGCCGCGCGCTATCGCGGCGCGCAAATCGTCGCGCTCGACTACGCGCTGCCCATGCTGCCGCGGCGCGGCATTCTCCAGCGCCTGTCCGGCAAGGGAATGCTTGCGGTGTGCGCCGACCTGGCGCGGCTTCCCCTGCAGTCCGGGAGCGTGCAGCTCGCGTGGTGCAACATGGCGCTGCACTGGATGAACGAACCGCTCGCCGCCTTCCGCGAGTTCGAGCGGGTGCTGTCCCCCGGCGGCCTGGTCATCTTCAGCACGCTCGGGCCCGATACCTTCAAGGAGCTGCGCGCCGCCGCCGGCGCGGCCCGCGTGCACGCCTTTACCGACATGCACGACCTCGGCGACATGCTGGTGGCTGCGGGCCTCACCAACCCCGTAATGGAAATGGAACTCATCACCATTGACTACACGGCGAGCGGGCCGCTCATCGCCGACCTGCGCGCGAGCGGGCAGACGAATGCGCGCGCCGACCGCCGGCGCGGCCTGTCGCCACGATTGTTCGGCGAACGCCTGCGCGCGGCGCTCGACGCGTCGCCGCGGATGACCTACGAGGTGGTGTATGGCCACGCCTGGAAGCGGCCGGCGCGCGACACCCAGGCAGGCGATGCGGTCAAAACAGTCCGTGTTTTCAAGCGCATTCCTTGAGATAGCGCGTTCGCCTGTGGTAATTTACGCCGCTCAGTGAGCATGCCGAGCCTAGACGTTCCCCGGCGCGAGCTGGCGTTCCGGGAGGAGCACGGCGGCTTCAGCCTGATCCTGAAACGGAACTGCTCGATCACACCGGTGCGGCTCGCCTGCGTTTTCGCAGCGCTCGCTGTCGCGGTGCTCGGCATCGGCATCGGCTTCGCAGTGGCGGGCGCGTGGCTGATCCTGCCGTTCGCGGGGCTCGAGGTGCTGCTGCTCGCCGCGGCCTTCGTGCTGCAGGCGCGCCATGCGACCGACTACGAGCGCATCCAGCTCGAGGGCCGGCGGCTGCGGGTAGAAGTGGGCGAAGCGAGCCGCGTGGCGCGCTACGAGCTGGACGCGCGGCGCGCGCGCATAGAAATGGAAGGCCCGCACTTGCTGCTGCGCGGGCCGAAGGATGAACTGGAGCTCGGCCGGCACCTGGACGTCGCAACGCGCGCCGCCTTCGCCGCCGAGCTCAAGAAGAGACTGCGCATCTAGATCGGGGACAGAAGAACATGAGGGGAACCATCCTTAAGGCCATCACCGCACTTGCTGCGCTGGCGGCCGCCGGCAGCGCGCACGCGATCGCCTGGTATTTCGAGACGCCGGCGTCGAAGCTCGCCGAGGACATCGACCAGCTGCACCAGTACGTGATGTGGCTGATCATCGTCATCTTCGTCGGCGTGTTCGGCTTCATGTTCTACTCGTGCTACGCCCACCGCAAGTCGAAGGGGCACGTCGCCGAGCAGTTCCACGAGAACACCACCGTCGAGCTCCTCTGGACCATCATCCCGGCGATCATCCTGGTGATCATCGCCTGGCCGGTGACCAAGGTGGTGATCGCGCAGAAGGACACCTCGAGCCCCGACCTGACCATCAAGGTGACGGGCTACCAGTGGCGCTGGGGCTACGACTACCTGAAAGGCGAGGGCGAGGGCATCAGCTTCGTTTCGTCGCTCTCCACGCCGCGCGAGCAGATCGAGAACAAGGCGCCGAAAGGGCCGAACTATCTGCTCGAGGTCGACAACGAGCTGGTCGTGCCGGTGGGCAAGAAGGTGCGCATGATCACCACCGCCGCCGACGTGGTGCACTCCTGGTGGGTGCCGGCCTTCGGCGCCAAGCAGGACGCGATCCCCGGGTTCCTGCGCGACCTGTGGTTCAAGCCGGAGAAGACCGGCACCTTCCGCAGCCAGTGCGTCGAGCTGTGCGGCAAGGAACATGGCTTCATGCCGATCGTGGTGCGCGTGGTGAGCGCCGAGGACTACACCAAGTGGGTCGGCGAGCAGAAGAAGGCGATGTCCGCGGCGGCCGACGATCCGAACAAGAAGTGGGAGGTCGCGGACCTCGTGGCGCGCGGCGAGAAGGTCTATGCCTCCAACTGCGTCGCCTGCCACCAGGCGCAGGGCCAGGGCACGCCGGCGATGAAGGCCCCGGCGCTCGCCGGCAACAAGAACGTCACCGGGCGCGAAGAGGCGCCGGTCGACACCGTGCTCAACGGCCGCCCGAACACGGCGATGCAGTCCTTCAAGCAGCTGTCCGACACCGAAATTGCCGCCGTGGTCACGTACCTGCGCAATTCCTGGGGGAACAAGGCAAGCGACGTCCAGCCGGCCGAAGTGAAAGCCCGGCGTAAGTAGGAAGAATGCAAAAAGTCCAAAGCGCTGAAGCAGGTTCAAAGGAAAGCACATGAGCTCCGTCCCGCATACCCACGGCCACGCCGACCACGCCCACGACGCGCACGACCACCACGACCACCACGGCGGCTACGGCGGCCTCATGCGCTGGGTCACCACCACCAACCACAAGGACATCGGCACGCTGTACCTGTGGTTCAGCTTCATCATGTTCCTGGTCGGCGGCATCATGGCGCTCGCCATACGCCTCGAGCTGTTCTCGCCGGGGCTGCAGTGGGTCGACCCGGATCTCTTCAACCAGTTCATCACCATGCACGGCCTGATCATGGTGTTCGGCGCGATCATGCCGGCCTTCGTCGGCTTCGCCAACTGGCAGATCCCGATGATGATCGGCGCGCCCGACATGGCGTTCGCGCGCCTGAACAACTGGTCGTTCTGGCTGCTGCCGTTCGCGGCGACGCTGCTCGTGCTGTCGTTCTTCATGCCCGGCGGCGCCCCCGGCGTGGGCTGGACGCTCTATGCGCCGCTCACCACGCAGATGGGCATCGGCATGGACCTCACCATCTTCGCCGTGCACATCCTCGGCATGAGCTCGATCCTCGGCTCGATCAACATCATCACCACCATCCTCAACATGCGCGCGCCCGGCATGACGATGATGCGGCTGCCGCTGTTCGTGTGGACCTGGCTGATCACCGCGTACCTGCTGGTTGCGGCGATGCCGGTGCTCGCCGGCGCGGTGACGATGACGCTCACCGACCGCCACTTCGGCACCACCTTCTTCAACGCCGCGGGCGGCGGCGACCCGGTGCTCTACCAGCACATCTTCTGGTTCTTCGGGCACCCGGAGGTGTACATCATCGCCCTGCCGGCCTTCGGCGTGATCTCGCAGGTAATCCCGGCGTTCTCGAGGAAGCCGCTCTTCGGCTACGCCTCGATGGTCTATGCCGTGGCGGCGATCGCCATCCTGTCGTTCATCGTCTGGGCCCACCATATGTACACGGTGGGCATGCCGGTGACCGGGCAGCTGTTCTTCATGTACGCCACGACGCTGATCGCCGTGCCCACGGGCGTGAAGCTGTTCAACTGGGTCGCCACCATGTGGAAGGGCTCGCTCACCTTCGAGACGCCGATGCTCTTCGCGCTCGGCTTCCTCTTCCTGTTCACCCTGGGCGGGTTCACCGGCCTG
>DASSPL010000291.1:0-4751 GCA_035699685.1 Burkholderiales bacterium
CTCGCGCGCGTTCTGCGCCCTTTGGCGGATGACCGCCTCGGAATCCTGTCCGCGCGAGCGCATGCGCCGCTCGAGCTCCTCAACTGAAGGCGGCAGGATGAAGATGCCGACGCAGTCCGGATAGAAGCCACGCACCTGCTGTGCGCCCTGCCAGTCGATCTCCAGGATCAGGTCGTCGCCGCGCTTCACCGCATCGAGGATCACCTGCTTCGCGGTGCCGTAGTAGTTGCCGTGCACCTCGGCGCTCTCGAGGAACTCGCCGCGCTGCTCCATCGCCCGGAAGGTCGGCTTGTCGACGAAGTGGTAGTCGACGCCGTGCTTCTCGCCGGGGCGGGGCTTGCGCGTGGTGTAGGACACGGAGATCTTGAGGCTCGGGTCGGCGCGCATGACCGCTTCGATGAGCGAGGTCTTGCCGGCGCCGGAGGGAGCGGTGATGACGAACAGGCGGCCGTTCTTCATCGATGGTTCCAGGCCGCCCCCCTGTCAAGGGGGGAAGCGAACGCAGTGAGCGGGGGGGGTTGATCTTCGAAAACCAACCCCCCGTTCGCTTCGCTCACGCCCCCCTTGTCAGGGGGGCGGCAACCGGTCGCCCTCATTCGATGTTCTGCACCTGCTCGCGCACCTGCTCGATGAGGAGCTTCAGCTCCAGCGCGCAGTCGCTGAGCTCGGCGCTCACCGCCTTGGAGGCGAGGGTGTTGGCCTCGCGGTTGAGCTCCTGCGCGAGGAAGTCGAGGCGCTTGCCGGCCGCGCCGCCCTGCTTGAGGACGCGCTCGACCTCGCCGAGGTGTGTGCGCAGGCGCGTGAGCTCTTCGTCGACGTCCGCCTTGGCGGCGAACAGGGCCATTTCCGCGCGCACGCGCTCGTCGTCCGCGTTGCCGATCGCCTCGCGCAGCCGTTCGGTGAGCTTCGCCTGGTAGGCGACGAGTGCCTGCGGCACCAGCGGCGTCACCTGGTCCACGCTCTTGCGCATCGCCGCCACGCGCTGCGCGATGGCCGCCGCCAGCTTCTCGCCCTCGCGCTTTCGCGACGCGACGAGCTCGTCCAGTACTTTCTTGCAGAGACTCGCCGCCAATCGCCGCGTTTCCTCCTCGTCGATGGCCGGCTCGGCGATGACGCCGGGCCAGCGCAGGACGTCGGCGATGCGCAGCGCGCCCGCCGAAGGCAGGACTTTCGCGACCTGCAGCTCCAGCTCCCGCAGCCGCTCGACGGCGTCCTTGTTGAGATGCGTGCCCGCGGGCACGCCGCTGCCGTCGCGCAGAAAGACGCGGCAGTCAAGCTTGCCGCGCGTGACGCGCGCCGAGACCAGCTCGCGCAGCAGCGGCTCGAGCGCGCGCAGCTCGTCGGACACGCGGAATTGCAGGTCGAGGAAGCGCGAATTGACCGAGCGCAGCTCGATGGAGAGCGTGCCGCGAGCCCCATCAGCAGATAAAGGCGCCGACGCCGCGGCGTAGCCGGTCATGCTCTGGATCATTCGTTATCATAGCGAGGAGATGGCGTCGCAAGCCAATCAGGCGCTGCCCGAGGGCAGCCGCGTGGGGAACTACCGGATTGTGCGCACGCTCGCCTCCGGCGGTTTTTCCATCGTCTATCTCGCGCACGACGAAAACGACGCTCCGGTGGTGATAAAGGAGTACCTGCCTTCCACGCTCGCGGTGCGCACCGACGCCGCGGCGTCGCCCAAGGTCGTGCCCGACGACCTCGCGCGCTTCCGCTACGGCCTGAAATGCTTCTTCGAGGAGGGCCGCGCGCTCGCCCACCTGCAGCACCCCAACGTGGTGCGGGTGCTGAATTTCTTCCGGGCGAACGACACGGTCTATCTCGTCATGCGCTACGAGCGCGGCCGCTCGCTGCAGGACCACATCCGCAGCCGCAAGGGCATGCCCGACGAGGTGTGGGTGCGCTCGACCTTCGCTCAGCTCCTGAACGGCCTGCGCGAAGTGCACACCAGCAAGATCCTGCACCTCGACATCAAGCCGGCGAACGTGTTCCTGCGAAACGACGGCTCGCCGCTGCTCATCGATTTCGGCGCCGCGCGCCAGACGCTGTCGCGCGAAGGCGTCAAGCTGCCGCCGACCTACACGCCGGGCTTCGCCGCGCCGGAGCAGTACGCCAGGGCCGGCGAGCTCGGTCCGTGGACCGACATCTACTCGGTGGGCGCGACGGTGTACGCCTGCCTCGCTTCCTCGGCGCCGCAGCCCGCGCACGAGCGCATCGAGAAGGACCAGCTCGTGCCGGCGCGCCGAGCCTGGGCCGACCGCTACTCGCGGGTCCTGCTCGACATCATCGACTGGTGCCTGCGGCTCGAGATCCTCGAGCGGCCGCAGAGCGTGCTCGCCCTGCAGAAGGCGCTCCTCGGCGAGAAGGATCCCGAGGTCGCCGGGCGCAAGAAGTCCGCATGAAGTACGCCCTTGCCCAGGCGACCCGCATCGGCGGGCGCAAGATCAACCAGGACCGCATCGGCCACTGGTCCACTTCCGGCTGCGTGCTGCTGGCGGTGGCCGATGGCCTGGGCGGCCACCTGCACGGCGAGCTCGCCGCGGAGCTCGCCATGCAGCTTCTCGCCGCCGCGTTCGAGCGCGAAGCCCGGCCGCGCCTGCCCGATCCGGACGCGTTTCTCGTGCGGGTCATGACCGCCGGGCATGCGGCGATCCTGCGCGAGGCGCAGCGCCGCGGCTTCGACGACACGCCGCGCACCGTGCTCGTGGCCTGCGTGGTGCAGGACGGCGTCGCGCACTGGCTGCACATCGGCGACAGCCGCCTGTACCTGATCCGCGACGGGCGCATCCTGCACCGCACGCGCGACCACACCGTGGTGCAGGCGCTGGTCGACGCGGGTCGCATCCGCGAGGAGGCGATCACCACCCACCCGGAACGCAACCGCCTGCTGCAGTGCCTCGGAGGGTACGCGATGCCGAAGCCGGACCCCGCCGAGCGCGCCGTGCTTGCCCGCAATGACATCCTCTTGCTCTGCTCCGACGGGTTCTGGGGACCGCTGACGCAGCGGCAGATGCTGCACTCGCTGATGGCGCGCCAGCTCGAGCCCGCGATCGACGAGCTGATGGAGCTGGCCGAGGTGCGCGGCGGCGCCGGTTGCGACAACATCTCGGTCGTCGCCCTGAACTGGCAGGAAGATGCGGTGACGGCGCCGACCGAAGTCGAGCACACGCAGGTGCAGGACCTCACGGCGACCGACCTGGACTACATGCGCGTATCCGATGAAGACATCGACAAGGCGATCGCCGAGCTGAAGGAGGCGCTGCGGCGCAGCTCAACCCAATGAGACCTTCCAACAGGCAGCCCGACCAGCTGCGCCCGGTGCGCATCCAGCGCGGCTTCACGCGCCACGCCGAGGGCTCGGTGCTGGTCGAATTCGGCGAGACGCGCGTGCTTTGCACCGCCTCGGTCGAGGAGCGCGTGCCCCCGTTCCTCAAGGACAGCGGCCGCGGCTGGGTCACCGCCGAATACGGCATGCTGCCGCGCTCGACGAACACGCGCACCGACCGCGAGGCGGCGCGCGGCAAGCAGACCGGGCGCACGCAGGAGATCCAGCGCTTGATAGGACGCTCGCTGCGCTCGGTCGTCGACCTGAAGTCGCTCGGCGCGAGAACCATCCACCTGGACTGCGACGTATTGCAGGCCGATGGCGGCACGCGCACCGCGGCGATCACCGGCGCCTTCGTCGCGCTGCACGATGCGGTGACTTTCCTGTCGAAGAAGAATCTCCTCGCGGCCAACCCGCTGAAGGACTTCGTCGCCGCGGTATCGGTCGGCGTGCACCAGGGCACCCCGGTGCTCGACCTCGACTACGCCGAGGATTCGGCCTGCGGCTGCGACATGAACGTGGTGATGACCGGCGCGGGCAACTTCGTCGAGGTCCAGGGCACGGCCGAAGGCGAGACCTTCGGCCGGCGCCAGCTCGACGAGCTGATCGGCCTCGCCGAGCGCGGCATCCGCGAGCTCATCGGCCACCAGCGGAAGGCCCTTGGCGTCGGCTGAGCTGGTTGATTACTACCGCCGCCGGGCGGGCGAGTACGAAGCGATCTATGCCAAGCCGGAGCGCCAGTCCGACCTCGCCTTCCTGCGCCAGCACATCCCCTCGCGCCTCGCCGGTCGCGCCGTGCTCGAAGCCGCGTGCGGCACCGGTTACTGGACGGTCCTGATCAGCAACGTCGCGAAGAGCGTGGTGGCAACCGACCTGGCCGAGGAACCGATGCGCATCGCGCGGTCCAAGGCGTATGGTGCCGATGTGCGGTTCGAGCTCGCCGACGCCTATGCACTTCCCGACTCTCTGGGACGCTTCGATGGCGCGCTGGCCGTGTTCTGGTGGTCGCACATCCCGCTCGGCCGGATCGGCGCCTTTCTTTCCTCCCTGCATTCGAGACTGGAGAGCGGTGCACGCGTGCTGTTCATGGACAACACGTACGTCGAGGGCTCGAGCACGCCGCTCGCCGGGCGCGATGCCGACGGCAACACCTGGCAGCAGCGCGGCCCCGACCGCGTGCTGAAGAACTTCCCCACCGAGCGCGAGCTGCGGCAGCACATCGAGCCCCATGCGCGCGCCTTTGCCTACCGCGCGCTCGAGTACTACTGGCTCGCCGAATACGAGCTCGAGTGAAGCTGGTCGTCGCCACGAACAATCCGGGCAAGCTGCGGGAGATCGCGGCCATGCTTTCGGGCTTCGACGTGGTTGCGCAATCGACCCTCGGCATCGGCGAGGCCGACGAGCCGCACGACACGTTCGTCGAGAACGC
>DASSPL010000292.1:0-22737 GCA_035699685.1 Burkholderiales bacterium
CGTCGAGCAGTTCATCCGCTGCATCGGCATCTTCCCGATCGGCAGCATCGTCGAGATGAACAGCGGCGAGACCGGCATCGTCATCGCGCAGAACCTCGCCAAGCGCCTGCAGCCGCGCGTCATGGTGATCAAGGACGGCGCCGGCAACCCGGTGAAGCCGCAGAAGCTGGTCGACCTGTCACGCATGCCGAAAGCCGCCAACGGCGAGCCCTATCGCATCCGCAAGACGCTCGAGTACGGGCGGTTGTCTGTGACGCCCGACACGGTTTTCGCCTGATTTAAGCGCTTTGTAAGGGAAACTAGTCCGGTCTGATCAGACCCGCCGCGAGCACCTTCGGCGCGCGCGCGGCATCCTGTGATCCGTCACCTGCATTACAGGAGCCCCGCATGTCCCCGCTCATCCGACGCGCCAAGGCCTTCCGCCTGCTTGGCGCCGCCCTCGTCTTCGCCGGCCTGGTGCCCGTGGCCTGGTTCGTCAGCCGCACGCTGGTTCCCGCCGCGCAGGCGCTTCCCGAGTTCGGCGCGATCGCCCTGCCCGCCAAGCTCGCCTGGATTCCCAATCCGACCGGCATGCTGATCGCGCTCGCCGGCCTGGCGGTGATGTGGCTCGGCGCGATGATCGTCTCGCGCCAGCTCTACATCCTCGACGCCGAGAAGCGCGACGCCGAGGACCGGATGCGCCGCAGGCAGCAGTACGCCGGCGCGGGCCGCATCGAGCCTTACATCGGCCCGCAGTTCCCGCTCACCGACGACCGCGAGCCGGGCTAGAAAAAGTTCGGGGACGGGCTCCTCATTTTCCGAGCGGAGCCGCGTCCCCGGGTGGGGCAGCATTAGCGCGGGTTGCCCTGGCGCTCGTCGTACCTCGAGCCGATGCCATAACCGAGCAGCCCGCCGCCGATGGCGCCGAGCTTGCCGCCGCCGACGCCGGCGCCGATCGCCACGCCGGTCGCGGCTCCGACCGTCTCGGCGCGCGAAGCGCAACCCGACACGCCGACCACCGCTGCCAGTACCGCAATTCCCAGACTCGACTTGAGCATTTCCTTCTCCGTGGTGTGAGTGAAGCAACGGAGGCCATTACAGCAGCGATGCCCGCTACCGTTGGTGTCGAGTTGTTACCGTTGGTAACGCGCCGGCTGGTTTTGGTAGAATTACCAAAATGGACGTCCGCAGCCGCATCCTCGAGGCGGGCCTCGCGCTGCTGGCCGAGGGCGGCGCCCACGAGCTGACGCAGCCGCGCGTCGCCCGCGCCGCCGGGGTCCGGCAGAGCCACCTCACCTATTACTTCCCCACCCGGGGCGAGCTCCTGCAGGAGCTCGCGCGCTACTCGATCGACAAGCTCGCCGGGCAGCTCGCGCACGCGAGGCCCGGCGCGCTGCCCGAAGGCATCGCCGCCGGGGCGGCCGACAAGCGGCGCTCGCGCGTCATGCTGGGCCTGGTGGTGGCCTCGGACCGCGATCCGAAGATCAAGCGGCGCATGCGCAGGTTCATCGCCGAGCTGCGCCAGCGCATGGCGCCGGTGCTCGATGCGGGCGGCCTGCGCACGGACGCGCACAGCGTCGCGTTCTTCCATTCGGTGATCGTCGGCTGCGCGGTCCTGCAGCTCGCGCGCGATAACGCCGAGGCGCGCGCCGAGGCCAAGGCGGTGATGAAGATCGCCGCGGCGTGCATCGCCAAGACATGAAGCGCCTGGCGCTGATCGCGGCCGCCGCGCTCGCCCTGCCCGCCTGCGAGAAGCGGGACCCGGACCTGTTCCAGGGCTACGTCGAGGGCGAATACGTCATGCTCGCCTCGCCGTACGCCGGCCAGCTGGAGAAGCTGCAGGTGCGCCGCGGCGACCAGGTCGACGCCGGCGCGCCGGCTTTCGTGCTGGAGCAGGCCGCCGAGCGGGCGGCGCGGCTCGAAGCGGAAGAACGCGTGCGCAGCGCGCAGGCGCGGCTGCAGAACCTGACCGAGCCGCGCCGCGAGCCCGAGGTCGCCGCGCTGCGCGAGGAGGTGAATGCCGCCCAGGCCGCCGCCGAGTTCTCGCGCAGCGAGCTCGCCCGCCAGCAGGATCTCATCAGGCAGGGGTACACGACCCGCCCCAGGCTCGACGAGGCGCGCGCCACCCATGCGCGCGACCTGGCGAGAGTGCGCGAAGCCGAAGCGCAGCTCCGGAACGCGCAGATGCCGCTCGGGCGCTCGGCCGAGCGCAAGGCGGCCGAGGCGGAGCTGCAGGCGGCGAAGGCGGCGCTCGCGCAGGCGCACTGGAAGCTCGAGCAGAAGACCGTCGCCGCGCCGGTCGCGGGCATGGTGCAGGACACCTTCTACGTCCCGGGCGAATGGGTGGGCGCCGGCCGGCCGGTGGTATCCATCCTTCCGCCGGACAACATCAAGGCGCGCTTCTACGTCCCGGAAACCGTGGTCGGGTCGATAGCCGCCGGGCGCACGGTCGGCATCTCGTGCGACGGCTGTCCCCCGCTCGAAGGCACGGTGAGCTACGTCTCGTCGCGCGCCGAATTCACGCCCCCGGTGCTCTACAGCAAGGAGTCGAGGGCCAAGCTGCAGTTCCTGGTCGAGGCACGCCTTGGCGAGGCGAGGCTGAGGCCCGGCCAGCCGATCGACGTCCGGTTGAAATGACGCAAGGCGAATTCGCCATCGACGTGCGGGGCCTGAACAAGAGCTTCGGCAGGAAGCATGTCGTGAGGGACTTCTCGCTGCAGGTTCGCCACGGCGAGATCTACGGCTTCCTCGGCCCGAATGGCAGCGGCAAGACGACGTCGATCCGCATGCTGTGCGGGCTGCTCAAGCCCGATTCGGGCAGCGGCCGCTGTCTCGGCCACGACGTGCTCGCCGAGACCGCCGCCATCAAGCGCGAGGTCGGGTACATGACGCAGCGCTTCTCGCTGTGGGAAGACCTGACGATCCGCGAGAACCTGGAGTTCGTGGCGCGCATGTACAGCATGCCGGACCGCCGCACGGCGGTCGCGGCCACGCTCGCCGCGCTGGGGCTCGAGGGGCGCAAGGACCAGCTGGCCGGCACGCTGTCCGGCGGCTGGAAGCAGCGGCTCTCGCTCGCCGCCTGCATGCTCCACCGTCCCAGGCTCCTCCTCCTGGATGAGCCGACGGCCGGCGTCGACCCGCAGGCGCGGCGCGACTTCTGGGAAGAGATCCACGCCCTCGCCGCGAAGGGCATCTCGGTTCTCGTCGCCACGCACTACATGGACGAGGCGGAACGCTGCCATCGGCTCGCCTACATCGCCTACGGCAAGCTGCTGGCGACCGGCACGCCGGACGAGCTGCTGCACCTCTTCAGGCTTTCGACGTGGGAAGTGTCCGGACCGGCGGCGAGGCTCGCGCAGGTCGCGCCCCTGCTGCGGGACACTCCCGGGGTCGCGCACGTGACGGCGTTCGGCAACACGCTGCATGTCACCGGCGAGGACGAGACGCTGCTCGAGCGCACCGCCGGCGAATACTCCGGCGATGCGCAGCTCCATTGGCGCAAGGCCCGGCCGGGGCTGGAGGACGTGTTCCTCCACCTCATGGAGAGCGTCGAGGACCCGAACCCATGAGGTTCTCCTGGTCGCGCTGGGTCGGCATCATCGTCAAGGAGTTCATCCAGCTCAAGCGCGACCGGCTGACGTTCGGCATGATCATCGGCATCCCGGTGCTGCAGCTGATCCTGTTCGGCTACGCCATCAACGCCGATCCCAAGCGCCTGCCGACCGCCGTGCTGACGGTCGACTCGAGCCCCTACTCGCGCACGCTGCTTTCGGCGATGCAGACCAGCGGCTATTTCCGCATCGACGCCTTCGTGCGCAGCGAGGCCGAGCTGGAGGACGCGCTGGCGCGGGGACGCGTGCAGTTCGCCGTCACCATCCCGGAAAACTTCGGCCGCAAGCTGGTGCGCGGCGAGCGGCCGGTGCTGCTGGTCGAGGCCGACGCCTCCGATCCCGCGGCAGTGGGCAACGCGGTCGCCGCGCTCAACCAGATCACGGTGGCCCTCGATCGCGACCTGAGCGGCACGCTCGCCGACCTGAGGACCACGCCGCCGGCGGTCGACGTGCGCGTCCACCGGCGCTACAACCCGGAAGGGGTGACCGCGTACAACATCGTGCCGGGGCTGATCGGCACCATCCTCACCATGACGATGGTGCTGATGACCGGCCTCGCCATGACCCGCGAGCGGGAGCGCGGCACCTTCGAGAACCTGCTCGCCACCCCGGCGCTGCCGCTCGAGGTGATGACCGGCAAGATCGTGCCCTATATCCTCATCGGCCTGATCCAGGTCAGCCTGATCATCCTCTTCGCGCTGCTCTTGTTCGAGGTGCCGATGCAGGGCAGCGCGCTCCTGCTGTACTTCGTCGTGTTCATCTTCATCGCCGCCAACCTGACGCTCGGCATCACCTTCTCCTCGATCGCCAGGAACCAGCTGCAGGCGATGCAGATGACCTTCTTCTTCTTCCTCCCCTCGATCCTGCTCTCGGGCTTCATGTTCCCGTTCCGCGGCATGCCGGAGTGGGCGCAATGGCTCGGCTCGCTGCTGCCGCTCACCCACTTCCTCGTGCTCGTGCGCGGCATCATGCTCAAGGGCAACGGCTTCCTCGACCTCGTGCCGCAGATCTGGCCGATCCTGGCGTTCATGCTGGTGGTGATCCTCATCGGCCTCCGCTTCTACAAGCGCACGCTCGACTGAACCTCTATTTCCGCCTGCTGCTGACCGTCCTCAAGGCGCTGCGCGCCCCGCGCGTCACGCTCGGCGAGACGGTGAACCTCGAGCTGCGCGTCTGGCCGACGGACCTCGACCTGAACGGCCACATGAACAACGGCCGCTACCTGACCCTGGTCGACCTCGCGCTCGCCACGGTCTTCATCCGCAGCGGCTTCGCGCGGCTGTGCCTGTCGCGCGGCTGGCGGCCGATGGGCGGCGGCAACGTGGTGTATTTCCGCCGCGGGCTGACGCTGTTCCAGCGCTACACGCTGCGCTTCAGCCTCGTCGCCTGGGACGAGTACTGGAGCTACGCCCGCTTCGACTTCGTGCGCGACGGCCAGCTTTGCGCCACCGGGTTCGTCAAGGGCGCCGCCGCCGCGCGCGACGGCCTGGTGCGAAACGCCGACATCTATCCGGTGCTCGGCTACCGGGAGCCGTCGCCGCCGCTGCCCGAGGATCTCAGGGCCTGGCTCGCCGCCGACCGCCTGCTTCACTCGCGCACGAAAGCAGGCTAGCGGGTTTCGTGGGACGATGCGCGCGATGCGCAATCTCCTCGTCGTCGGCGGCTTCCTGGTCATCGCCGTCCTCGCGTTCTTCGTCTATCGCGAGATCGAGACGCGCGTCATGGTGTCGCAGGCGCTGGAGCAGCTCGACAAGGCCAACGTCGAGATCGACAAGCTGCGCGCCGTGCAGCGCGTCACCAGCGCGCAGCTCGAGAACCGCATGCTGCCGGCGCGCAAGACGCGCGTGAACGTGTATTTCCACCCGGCGGGCCTGACCGAGGCGGACGCGACGAAGATCGCCGCGTCGCTCAAGCCCCACGGCTTCGACGTGCACATCGCGCGCCACCCGGCGGGCCGGCGCCCCGACGCGGTCTACGTCGGCGCCTTCATCAGCGCCGAGGAGGCGCAGCTCGTGCTTTCGCAGGTGCCCTACGACATCGAGTACGTGTTCCGCGCCGATTACCCGCGGCAGCACGGCGGCGATCCGGAAGGGCGCACCATCGGCGTCGGCTACCTGTCCTCGCATCCCGGCGGCGGCGATCCGCGCGCCACGCCGGCGAAGGTCTCGCGCCAGCAGCTCACTTCCCTTATGCAGCCCAAGGTCTCCAACACCGAGTTCCAGCAGCGGCTGCGCAGGATCACCGGCTCGTGAGCCGGAAAAAATGCACGCTTTCCGCCCGTTGGCGCACTTCGCGGACGAGCGGATAAACAGCGGCGGGTAATTCGCGCACAATCCCTCTGTGCGCGCCCTGCTTCTCGCTCTCCTGCTTCTCCCCGCGGTCGCGGCCGGGCAGCGCGAAGGTGACATCCAGGCGCTGCGCGCGCTGATCGCGCAGCGCAATACCGAGGCGCTCCACGCCGCGACCCGCTCGTGGAAATTCGACGGCGCGCGCGAGCTGCCGCCGGCGCTCGAGGCGCTGATCGTCGAGCACTTCGCCGATCCGGCGGCGCGCCGGCCGCTCCTCGGCTTCATCGCACGGAATCTCGAGCGGTTCGAGCGCTACCCGAAATACGGTACCCGGCCATTGTTCGACCTGCTCTACGGCGAGCTGAAGGCGGGCAGGGACACGCATCACCACGCCATCAAGATCATCGCCACCACCCTGCCGGTCGAGGCCGAGCTGACCGCGCTCCTCGCGCAGCTCGACCCCGCCGCGGCGAACGAGATCGTGATGTTCGTCGGCCAGAGGAAATATGCGCCCGCGGTGCCGGCGCTCCAGGCGCTGCAGGCGCGCATCCCGCACGAGCGCAACACCAACGGCATGATCGAGCGGGTCGACTGGGCCTATCTGCAGATCGGCACGCCGCAGGCGAGCGCCGCCCTTCTCGCCCGCCTGCGCGCGCTCGCCGCGATGCGCAGCGAGGCGGCGGGCTGGGAGATCTCGCACATCCTGAGAGACGCCAGCCAGGTTTCCAATCCGCCGTACAAGGACCTGGCGGCCGCGCTGCCGGCAGAGCTCGATGACAACCTTTGGAGCGCCCTCATCGACCTCGTGGCCAGGCGCCGGGAGCAGGCCGGCATTCCAGACCTGGTGCGCGCCGCCGGCCGATCGCGCAAGGCCGATGAAGCGGTCAGGGCCGTGCTCGCCATCGGCCAGGCCGAGGACTGGCGCGCCGTGCGCGCCGCGCTGGCGCAGAGCCCTCTTCCGCGGGAGCAGGTCGCGCCGCTGGAAAGAAGGCTGGATACGGCCCTGGCCGACACCGGGCGCTTCGTGGCCAACCGCGAGCGGGAGGAGAACGAGCGCCGCCTCGGCGAGGAGAAGCGCCGCATCGCCGCGCTGCGCACGACGGATCCGAGGCGCTATGCCGCCGAGATGCGGGCATTGCTCGAAAAAGCCCCGCCGGGCCCGGCGCTCGCTCAGGACTACCTCTCGCTCGCCGCTTTCCAGCGCTTCACGCTGCGGCAGCCCGATGACGCCATCGCCTCCTACCAGGCGGCGAGCCGGTTGCGCGAGCCCGGCAGCCTCGACCTCGCCGCGGCCGCCGCCGCCGACGTGTACCGCTTCGACAAGCGCGATAGCCGCAAGGCGGTCGAGCACTATCGCAGCGCGCTCGGGAGCTACCGGCCAGCGCCGCAATCGCGGGATGCCGCGCTTTACGGGGCGTTCCGCACGTGGCTGGAGCGCGAGGTCGCCTACCTGGAAAGCGGCCGGCGCTTTTCCGGCACGGTGGGACCGGCCGATATGCAGATGGCCTACTTCTGGCTCGCCATGGCCGCCATGCACGCCGCGCCGCAGACGCCCGCGGATCCGGATGCGCTCGATCGCCTGCCCGCGTCCCAGTACCAGCTCGGCCGCGGCTACCCGGCCATGCTGTCGCTCGCGCCGCGGGAGATGCTTGCCTTCTTCGAGCGGCACGACCCGGCCGGCTACCTGACCGCCTCGGTCCTCGCGTTCGCGCTCTACAAGGAACCGTCGCCGTACGTGAAGGCGGCGGCGGACACCTTCTTCCGTGCGCGCGGCATCAAGTCGGCGCTTTCCGCCCCGGGCGATGCGCGCTTCGCCAGCCCGGAGAAGACCTGGAACGCGTTCATCGCCGCGTCGAAGAAGGGCGACGCCGCCGGGATGCTGCAGTGCTTCACGCTCGGCATGCAGGCGCGCATGGAGCCGTTCCTGCGGCAGCTGTCGGCCGCGCAGCTGCGCGAGATGGGAGCGAGCTTCGTCGGCTTCAGCATGGCGGACGACAGCGGCGGCACGGTGCGCGATGCGACCGTAGTGCGGCAGACCAAGGAGCGGCGCGCGGCAGGAATGGTGAGCTTCCTCAACGAGGGCGGCTCCTGGAAAATCGACAGCATGTAACCAAGGGGAAATGGCAATGAAGACACTCATCGTCGCGCTCGTCGGCATCGCCGCGGCAGCCGGCGCCGGCTACTACGGCTGGAAGCAGAAGCTGGAGCTCGACCGCACGACGGCGGAGCTGACGAGCACGCGCGCGGCGCTGTCGAAGGCCACCGGCGAGCTGACCAAGGCCAAGGAGACGCTGGTCGAGGTGGTGAAGGAGCTCCAGCAGCAGCAGGCGGCCAACGAGAAGCTGAAGAGCGACCGCGACACGGCGGTGGCGTTCCTGATGCAGGAGAAGGCCTACGGCGAGCGGGTGCGCGCCGAGCTCGCGCTCGCGCAGCAGCAGATCGCGTTCCTTCGCACGCGCGGCAGCTCCGCCGCTGTACCGCGCTACGAGCCGTCGCTGGCGGTCCCGGTGAAGCCGATGGTGATCCGGGCGCTGCCGGCGCCGCAGGCCATCGGGGCGCCGATGATGGCGAGGCCGCCGCAATAGCTTCGGCGCAGCAAGACCGCTGCGGCTGGGCCACCTCGCCGCTCGGCATCGCCTACCACGACGCCGAATGGGGCGTGCCGGTGCACGACGACCGGGTGCTGTTCGAGTTCCTGATCCTGGAGGGCGCGCAGGCCGGGCTGAGCTGGGAAACCATCCTGCGCAAGCGCGAGGCCTACCGCGGCGCCTTTGCCGGCTTCGACCCGGCGAAGGTGGCGCGCTTCACCGCCGCGCGCATCAACCGCCTGATGAAGGACGAAGGCCTGGTGCGCAACCGCCTGAAGCTGGAGAGCGCCGTGACCAACGCCAGGGCCTTCCTCGCCGTGCAGAAGGAATTCGGCAGCTTCGACGCCTACGTCTGGCGCTTCGTCGGCGGCCAGCCGATCGTCAACCACCGCCGCTCGCCGCGCGAAATCCCCGCGCGCACCCCGGTCTCCGACGCGCTCAGCAAGGACCTCCTCAAGCGCGGCTTCAAGTTCGTCGGCTCGACCATCTGCTACGCCTACATGCAGGCGGTCGGCATGGTCGACGACCACACCGACGACTGCTTCAAGCGCGCGATCCCGGAGCGCCGAGCTTCGGCGCTTCATAGCTAGAAATCGGGGTCAGGGCCGCAATTAATCCGTCGCCCCCGCGAAGGCGGGGGCCCGGTTTGGTTTGTCCTGGGAAACATGGGTTCCCGCCTTCGCGGGAACGACGACTTACGGCCTTAGCTTGGGAGCCTCGTAGTTCGGGCGCGCCGGTTCGTCCTGGAAGCGCACCGGCGGCGCGAGATGGCGCCGGCCCTTCTCGTCCTCGACGACCATGCCGCGCGCGAGCGCGTTCGGATCGCGCAGCGCTTCCGGCAGCGTGTTGACCGGGCCGTAGCAGACATCGAGCTTGCCGAGCATCTCCAGGCACTGCGCCAGCGTCTTCGAGCGGAAGGTCTCGCCCAGGAAATCGGCCACCGGCTGCTGGTGCGGGCCGGGCTTCTCGCAGAGCGGCGCGAGCTCGGGCCGCCCCAGCGCGCCGAGCAGGTTCTTCACGAACTTCATCTCCTGGCCGCCCAGCACCAGATGGCGGCCATCGGCGGTGTCGTAGATGCGGTAGAAGGCGGAGCCGCCGGTGGTGCGCTCGTGCGTGGGCAGCGGCTGCCGGTTCTCGGCGAGCGTGGGACCGAGGATGTTGGAGAGCGCGGCCACCGTGACGTCGTGCATGCCGATGTCGACGTAGTCGCCGCGCCCGGTCTTCTCCCGCCGCAGGAGCGCCATCAGGATGCCCGTCAGGCCCTGCAGCGCGGCGAGCAGGTCGGCGAGCGGCAGTCCGGGGATCGCCGGCTTGCCGTCGCGGCCGACGTTCATGGACAGCACGCCGGCGAGCGCCTCGACCGCCATGTCGTGCGCCGGGCGGTCGCGGTACGGGCCGCTCGAGCCGAAGGCGCTGATCGAGCAGTAGACGAGCCGCGGGTTGCGCGCGCGCAGCTCCTCCGGCCCGAAGCCCAGGCGCTGCATGACGCCGGGGCGGAACGACTCGACGAACACGTCCGCGCTGTCCACCAGCTCCAGCAGCGCCTTCTTCCCGTCAGCCGATTTCAGGTCCAGCACCACGCTCTGCTTGCCGCGGTTGAGCAGGCGGAAGTACACCGTGCCGTCGCCATCCGAGAGGCCGAGATGCCGGGTCGGATCGCCCTCGCCCGGCGGCTCCACCTTGATCACCTCGGCGCCGTGGTCGGCGAGCTGCAGAGTCAGATACGGACCGGGAAGGAACAGCGTCGTGTCGACGACGCGGATGCCGGCGAGCTTCACTTGCAGACCTTGGGTTTTGGCCGCTTGCCGTCGACCTTCACCGGGGTCGCCAGCACGCGGAAATCCGGCCGGGCGGGATGCGGCGCGTCCTGCACCATGCCGATCGATTTCACGAACGGGTTCTCCAGCGCCTGGGCGACGTCGTTCACCGGCGC
Organism: Burkholderiales bacterium; assembly: GCA_035699685.1. Lineage (GTDB taxonomy): Bacteria > Pseudomonadota > Gammaproteobacteria > Burkholderiales > SG8-39 > SCGC-AG-212-J23. The sequence goes on from DASSPL010000292.1 coordinate 10,400, forward strand.
GATCGGCACCTTGCCGCGCATGGTCTTCAGCCAGTGGCGGGTCGGATGGCGACGGAACGCGGCGTCGAGCACTTCGGTCAGCGCGGCGCGATGCTGCAGCCGGCCTTTGGCGGTATTGAATCGTTCATCCGGCTCGAGTCGCAGCTCATCGGCGAGCGCGCTCCAGAAATGGTCCGCCATGCACATGATGAAGATCCAGCCGTCCGCCGTCGGAAAGGTCTGCACCGGCGTGAGCGAGAGGTGCGCGCCGCGAGGCTGGCGCGTCGAGACGTCGCCCTCGTTCAGGTACCAGGTGCCGGCGTAGTTGAGCTGGTGCAGCGCCACCTCGTAGAGCGAAGTGTCGACGTCGCAGCCCTTGCCGGTCTTCTTCGCCTTGAGGAGACACGCCAGCAGCCCGGCCGCCGCCGTCATCCCGCTCATGCAGTCGATGATCGAGGTGCCATAACGTGCCGGCGGACCGCTCGGCTCGCCGGTCAGGCTCATCAGCCCGCATTCGGCCTGCATGAGGAAGTCGTAGCCCGGCCAGGTGGAGCGCTCGTTGTCGCGGCCGTAGGCCGAGAGGTGCGCGCAGACGATCGCCGGATTGACCGGCGCGAGGCTGGCGTAGTCGATGCCGAGCTTCGCCGGCTGGTCGCCGCGCAGGTTGTTCATCACCGCGTCGGCTTCCTTCACCAGGGCATGGAACTTCTCCCGCTCGCGCTTGAGATCCAGCCAGATGGCGCGCTTGTTCAGGCTGAAGGTCTGGAAATACTGGCTGTCGTTGTCGCCGAAGAGGTGCGGGCCGGTGCGCCGCGCCGGATCGCCGTGCTCGATGCGCAGCACGTCGGCGCCGAGGCTGGCGAGGAACATCGTGCCGTAAGGCGCGGCGCCCACGTGCTCGACTGCCAGGATGCGGACGCCCTCCAGCGGCTCCATGTGCGACCATCTTAATCGAGATGACGATCGCCATCGCGGTCCACGGCGGCGCCGGCACGATCGCCCGGCGGGAAATGACGCAGGCCGCGGCGGGTCGCTACCGTTCCACTTTGCAGAAGGCGCTGGACGCGGGCCACTCCGTGTTGAGTACCGGAGGATCCAGCCTCGACGCGGTGTGCGCCGCCGTCGTCGTGCTCGAAGACTCGCCGCTCTTCAACGCCGGCCGCGGCGCCTGCTACAACGCCGAGGCGAAGCACGAGCTCGACGCCTCGGTGATGGAAGGCGCCGCCCGCCGCGCCGGCGCCGTGGCGGCGGTGAGCCGCATCCGCAATCCCGTCCTCGCGGCGCGAGCCGTGATGGAGAAGACGAGGCACGTCCTGCTGGTCGGCCCGGCCGCGGAGCGTTTCGCCAGGAAGCACGGCGTGGCGCTCGCGCCGGCGAGCTACTTCCACACCGCCTCGCGCCTCGCCGCCCTCAAGCGCAAGGCCGTGGGCCATCACGGCACGGTCGGCGCGGTCGCCCTCGACCGCGACGGCAACCTGGCCGCCGCCACGTCCACGGGCGGGTACACCGGCAAACTGCCCGGGCGCGTCGGGGATTCCCCGATCGTCGGCGCCGGCACCTATGCGGACAATGCGACGTGCGCCGTGTCAGGCACAGGGCTGGGCGAGGCATTCATGCGCGGCGTGCTCTGCCACGACGTCTCGGCGCGCATGCGCTATTTGCGCGAGCCGCTTGCCAAAGCAGCCCGCGCCGCCATCGCCGGGCTGGCCGACTTGAAAGGCGACGGCGGGCTGATCGCCGTGGACCGGCGCGGTAACATCGCCACGCCGTTCAACAGCGAAGGCATGTATCGCGCGGCAATCGATGGGCGCGGCAGGAAGAACGTGGAGATCTACTGATGAGGCTCGTCGCCGTCGCAATGCTCGCTCTGCTCGCCGGCTGCGTTACTCCGGCGGTCGCGCCTCGCGATGTGGTCAACGAGCTCGCGCCGACCGGCAAGCTGCGCGCTGCCATCAACTTCGGCAACGCGGTGCTCGCGCAGCGCGAGCCCTTCGGCGGCGTGTCGGTCGACCTGGCGCGCGAGCTGGGCAAGCGCCTGCGCGTGCAGGTCGAGTTCGCTACCTACGATGCGGCCGGCCGCGTGACAGCGGACGCGACGAAAGGCGTGTGGGACGTGGCGTTCGTGGCGCGCGACCCCGAGCGCGCGAAGGACATCGAGTTCACGCCGGCCTACGTCATCATCGAGGGCGGCTACATGGTGCCGGCGAGCTCGCCGATCCAGTCGGTGGCCGAGGTCGACCGCCCCGGCATGCGCATCGCCGTCGGCCGCGGCAGCGCCTACGACCTGTGGCTCACGCGCAACCTCAAGCAGGCCACCATCGTGCGCGCGCCCACCTCGCCCGCCGCGATCGAGCTGTTCCGCAAGGACAACCTCGAGGTGGCGGCCAACGTCAAGCAGCCGCTGATGGAATACGCCCGCCGGAACCCCGACGTGCGCGTGCTGCCCGGGCGCTTCATGGCCATCGAGCAGGCGATGGCCACGCCGCGCGGCCGCAGCGCCGGCGCGCGCTACCTGACGGAGTTCATCAACGAGATGAAGGGATCCGGTTTCGTCGCCGCGGCGCTCGAAAGAAGCGGCCAGCGCGACGCCACCGTCGCTCCGTGAGCTTCACCGGGAGGCACATCCTCGTCCCTCGGGCGCCGCTTCCCTACCCCTTCGCCTCGCTTCGATAGAAAGCTGCGAAGGCCTCGGCCGAGAGCGGCCTCGAAAAAAGATAGCCCTGGGCCTCGTCACAGCCCAGCTCTGCGAGCAGCGTCGCGTCGGACTCCGTCTCCACGCCTTCCGCCACCACCCGCAGCTTGAGTGCATGGCTCATGGAGATGATGGAGGCGACCAGGCTGCGCGCCTCCTCGGACCTGGTCATCGCCCGGATGAAAGAGCGGTCGATCTTCAGCGAGTGCACCGGCAACGAGACCAGGTAGCTGAGTGAGGAGTAGCCGGTGCCAAAGTCGTCGACGTATATTTGGCCGCCTTCGGCGGAGAGCGCCTCGAGCGTCTTCTTAGCCGCGGCCGGGTCGTCGACTAGCGCTCCCTCGGTGATCTCGAAATGCAGGAGCGAACGCGGCACGTTCCAGGTGCTGAACATGCCGTCGAGCGCGTTGAGAAGATTCGAGTCATAGAGGTTGCGCGCCGACAGGTTCACTGCGATCGGGACGTTGATGCCGGCCTTCTGCCAGGCGTGCAGCTGGCGGATGGCGAGGTCGATGATCTGGTAGGTGAGCGGCCGGATGAGGCCGATTTCCTCGGCAAGCGCGATGAACTCGAGCGGCGGGATCATGCCGCGCTCCGGGTGCTGCCAGCGCACGAGCGCCTCGCAGCCCTGGACCCCGCCGTCGAGCGCGACCTTTGGCTGGAAATGGAGCACGAGTTGCCGCGTCTCGATGGCGGTGCGCAGCTCGGCCGCGAGCGACAGGCGCGCAGGGTTTTCGCGCGCCATCGCGCCGGAATACATGGCGTGCGGCAAATCCTTGCGGAAGGCCTCCCGCGCCGCGATCGAAGCGCGCCGCACCAGGACCTCCGCCTCGTCGCCGTGCCCGGGATACATGCTGATGCCGACGGAGGCCTGCACATCGATGCGCGCCTCGCCGAGCCGGACCGGCTCGTTCAGCACGTCCCGCACCGCCTGCGCCGTGCGCTGCGCCGCGTCGGCGTCGTAGGCGCACAGCACGATGCCAAAGTCCTCTATCGGGATGCGGCCGAGGTTGTCGTCCGCGCCGGGAAGCCGCCTGAGCCGCTCGGCGACCTGGCGCAGGACCTCGTTGCCACGTTCGTGGCCGAAGCTGTCCTCGATGTCCTCCAGCCGGCCGAGGTGCACGTCGATCACCGCGACCGGCTCGTGATTGGCGCGCCCGCGCTCGATGCAATCCATCACGCGGCGCACGAACCAGGCGCGGTTCGGCAGGTCGATCACCGGGTCGTGCGTGAGCGCGCGTTGCGCGATTTGCTCGGCCTGCTTCCGGCGCCCCTCCGCGCGGATCACTTCGATGCCGAAGGAGAGGTCGGCGGCCATCTCGTCCAGAAGGTCGACCTCCTGTTCGTCGAACGCGCCCTCGTCGCGCGCCATCAGCGTGAACGTGCCGACCAGCGCGCTCTGCACCCGCAGCGGCAGCGAGATGACGCCGCTGAAACCCTGCGCGGCGGCGGCCTTCTGCCAGGGCCCGATTGCCGCGTCTTTTGCGATCGAGCGGACGATGACTCGTTCGCCTGAGCGGACGCAGCGCGCGACGCTACCGTTGCCGGTCGGAGCGTCGCCCCAGGTCAGGTTATGCGAGGTAATGAAGCCGCCGTCGTTGCCCCAGTGCGCAGCGACCTCGATGCTCTTTTGCTCATCGTTGCGCGGGTAGCAAACGTACGCCGCCGCATAGCCGCCCTGCTCGACCGCGACGCGGCACATCGCCGCGAGCAGTCCGTGCTCATCGCGCTCGCGCAGCAGCGTGCGGTTGCCGGCGCTGAGCGTGCGCAGTGCCCGGTTCACGCGCTGGCCGTGCGCGGCGAGCTCGTCGAGCTTCGCCGCCACGCCGGCGATTTCGCCGCCGCTGTGCGGCAGCCCGGTGCGCGCCGACAGGTTCCCCGCGCCCATCGACTCCGCCGCCGCCTCGAGCTGACGCAGCGGCTGGACGATCAGGCGGCGCGCGCCGATCCAGGCCAGTGTGATGCCTATGGCGAGCAGTACTGCCACTGCGACAAGACCCTGGACCAGCAGCCAGCGGGCGGCGGCGATGCCCTCAGCCGTGGAGAAACCGACGCGCGCGAAGACCTGCGCGTCCGGCCGGTCGGGTAGCCTCCCATAGGCCCACACGCGCTGGACGCCGTCCAAGCCTGTCGCGACGGTGGTCTCGTCCGCGCCACCTCCAACGAAGGCGAGCAAGGCTTTCAGGTCGGGCACCGTGGCGCCGAGTTCGCCATCGCGCCGCGGGTGCTGCGCGAGCAGCGTGCCGCGCCCATCGACGAGGCTGATGACCGCATTGTCGGGCAGCACGGTCGCCGCGAGCGTGCGCTCGATCGAGTCCAGGCGCATGGTGAAGATGAGCAGGCCGCGGATCTGATCCTGCTCGTCCATGAGCGGCGTAGCGCCGACCATCGCCCTCACGTTGGTGGAGCGCGACTCGATCGGTCCGGACCAGACGAAGCGGCCGCGTGACAATGCCCGCTGGAAGTACTCGCGATCCAGCACGTTCAGGCGGCCGCCGAAGTCGTTGCTGAGGCATATGACGTTGCCGTCGCGATCGGCGACGGCGGCGCTCGCATACTTCGGATAGCGGGCCACCAGCGCGCGCAGCACCTTCGGGCACTCGCTTCCCAACGGCAAGCCGTTGCCGCGGGCCATCAACGCGATGCCGGCCATCAGATCTTCGGTCCGATCGATCACATCACGCTGGTCGGCCGCGACCTGTCGGGCGAGAAGCTGCGCCTGCATGGCGGAGCCCTCCAGCGCGGTCGCATACGTCCGCCATGCGGCGTAGAGGACGAAGCCGAGCACCGGGAAAAGCGTGATGGCGACGAGAAGCATCGCCCGTCCCTGGAAGCCGAGGCTCTCGCGCCCGGCGAAATAGCGCACGCGCGGCCGGGGAGGTTCACCGCCGCCCGCAATGTCCCGGTATTCGGCTGGAGAGGCCATAGAGCTACCTCTCCTTCTTACACCTTTACGCGCGCGTCTGTTCCGCCCTCCGCGCTGTCGACGATGTTTAACAGCGAGCGCGGGTGACTCTGTAGTGGATTCCCCGACGGACGCCCGCGAGATTGTGCGTTACCGCACCAACCGAGCCGAGCTCCCGGTCATCGGCTGGCCAACTGCCGGCAGCGATGGGAATCGAGCGGCTGGCCTGCCGCGGCAAACCGGTCGGCCGCCGCGGCGAAGTGCGCTGGCGCGCGAGCCTCTTGCCCGCGAGCCAGAGCGAGGTGGCCGCGCACTTCCTCCAGCGCGGCATGCCATGCGGGCAGGCGCATGACGACGTTGGCGAGATACTCGACGGCGGGCTCGTACGTCGACGCGAGGTCGAGGCGCCGGGCGCGCGCCGCGGCGATCGCCGCTGGCACTGCGAACGTGATGCGGCACCCGGGACAGGTTTCCAGGTTGCCGCGTACGGACTCCTGGGCCTCCTCGAGCGCCGCGAGAGCAGCCTCTGGCTGCTCGGCAAGCGTGATACGGGTGCCGTAGATGCGGTCGAGGAGGTGAAACCCGATGTCGGTCTGGCGGGCGAGATCGAGCGCCTCGTCGAGCAGCTCGCGCGCTTCGGCGCGGCGTCCCTGGTAAAGCGCCAGCTCCGCCCGGCGCTGCAGGGAGAGCGCTTCGCCGGTCGTCCCGCCGATCGCGCGATGCAGCTTCCCCCCAAGCACCAGGTCCGCCTCCGCGGCCTCGAGTTCTCCGGAGAGCAGCTCCGCTTCGCCGCGCAATGTGACGCCGAAAGCATGGCCGCGCGCCGCACCGATGCGCTTCCCCTCGGCCGCGATCGAATCGGCGAAGGCGATCACGTCGCGATACGGCCGGGCACCGTAGAGGAAGCGCTGCGTGATGCACAGATGCCCGTCGAAGACGCGCACTGCGAGATCGGGCACATGCTGCGTCTCCTGGAGATCGGCCCAGACGCTGCTGTGCAGCTCGCCGCGCGCGTGCGCCGCGGCCGCCTGGGCCCATGAAGCGACGACGATGGCGGCCTTGTCGCCGGTCTCGAGTGCCAGACGGCGCGATTCGGCCGCCTTGCGCGTTCCGATCGCCGGGTCGCCGAAGCCGAGTGCCGCCGCGCCGCTGTAGGCGAGCGCCTCGGCGAGGCGGCCCTCGACGCTCGCCGGCTGCACCCCGCGCAACGCCTCGAGCGCCCCCTTCGGATCGCCCTGCTTCACCTGGGCGAGCGCGCCCTTGGCGCGCAGGTCGTCCGAAGCGGGCGCGTCGGCCACGTCGGCGGCGGCGCGGTACGCTGCTACTGCGGCCGGGTCGCCGAGCGCTTCCAACGCCTCGGCGCGCAGGCGCAGGGCCTCGGCGTGGCGCGCGTCGAAGGCCAGTACGGGCTCGAGGTGGCGCAGCGCATCGGCGAACGCGCCCAGGCGCATTGCGTCGCGCGCAGCGGCCACCAGCCAGCCCGCGGCTTCCGCGCGACTGCCGCCGGCGAGCCAATGTCGCCCGATGGTCGCCGCCGGCGCGCCCAACGCCGACAGCCTCTGTGCCGCGTCGCGATGGAACTTGAGCCGCTGGTGCGGGGCTATGCGTTCTACCAACGCCTGTCGGACGAGCTCGTGCCGGAACCGATAGCGTCCGTCGGCGATGATCAGCACGCCGGCACCCAGCGCGCGATCCAGCTTCGCAAAAGCGTCGGCGTCGCCACCGGGGTGCAGCGCCGCGGCGGTCGGCGGGTCGAGGTCGTCGCCCGCAAGCGCTAGCCGCTCGAGCAGCGCCATGGTCGCAGCGTCGACGTCGCACAGGCGAGCGGCGATAGCTTCGCGGACACTCGCCGGCAGGCGCGCACCGGCGCCGGTGCCCTCGGCGCTGCGCGCCAGCTCGACTGCCGCGAACGCATTGCCTTCGGCGAGTCGCACGATGCGATCGATCACCGCAGGCGGCAAAGGCCGCGGCGCGGCGCGCGCGGCAAGGTCGGCCGCCTCCTCGTCAGTCAGCGGTGCCAGATCGATGCGGCGCAAGTGCCCCGCCGGCGCGAGCCGCGCCAGGCCGCGGGCGAGTCGGGACGTTTCCGCGGGAGGCCGCAACGCCAGCATTACGAACACCGGGCGACCCGTGACGAGAAGCTGCAGCATGACCTCGGCGTCGGCTTCGTCCATCACGTGCGCGTCGTCGACCTGCAGGAGCAGCGGCTTGCCGCCGGCGGCCGCCAGCAGGGCGCGGCGGAAGGCACCGATCACCTGGTGGCGGCCCAGAGGGCCTGGCAGGCCGGGCGCGGGTGCGGCCAGCGGCGTGAGCATGGCGAGCACGGAGCGCGCCGATTCACCCGCCGCTTGCGCGATGTGGCGATCTTCCACCAGGAGCTGCTCGACCGCCGCTGCCACCACCGCATAGGGTCGACCGGGCTCGACCGCATCCACGCGCACCACAACCCAGCCGCGCTCGTCGGCCAGGGCTTCGACCTGCCGGCAGAACGCCGACTTGCCGATTCCGGCCGGCCCCACCACCACGAATCCCCCCGGCCGGTCCGCCGGCGGAGCGCCCAGCCACGCCGCAGCATGCGCAAGATCCATCTCCCGGCCGACGAAGGCCGGACCGGTGGCTTCCAGTCCAGCGACGCACTGCGCATACAACGCCTCGGTATCGCGATCCGGCGCGACGCCCAATGTGCTGTGGAGTGCAGCGCGCAGCCGCGCGTACCAGCGGATCGCCGCCGGGCGGTTTCCCGCGCCGAGCTCGCGCCGCATGAGCTCGCGATGCGCCGACTCGTCGGTAGGATCGAGCTCGGCGAGCCGATCCCATTGGCGGCTCGCGCGAAGCAGCTTCACATGGCGGTCGCGAAGCCGCGTGCGCGCAGCTTCGGCCCACGGCTCGTAAGGCGAGCCGGGCAGCAGCTCGCCGCCGTAAAGGCTCGCCGCGTCGGCGCAGCGCAGCGGATCCCCCGACGCAATCGCCGCTTGCGCCTGCTGCTCGAAGTGCCGCGCATCGACAGCGACTGCGCGTCCGGGAAACAGCAGTACCTGTCCGCCCTGGAGGGTGACGCTATCCGCCGAGCGCAGCGCGTGGCGGGCGTGGTGCGCCGCCTTGCGCAGGTTTGCGCCGCCGGCGTCGCCGTCGAGATCGGGCCAAAGCTTGTCGATCGCCTGCTCACGCGGAAGCTGGTAGCCGTCGGCGAGGCTCAGCAGCTGCACCAGCTGGGCGGCGCGCAGGGTCGGCCATGCGTCGCCGGAGATCTCCACGCCATCGACGCGTACGGTGAATCCCCCCATGAGGCGGACTTCAATGGACATGCGGACAGTCTCCCCGAAGCCCGGCGACCGGACAAGGCGCGGAAGGCCGGGAACGTTTCAGGAACGCCGCGCTGTCAGTATGCGGCGCACTGCAACCCGAGGAGCTTTCCATGAATTCCAAGCCGAACACCCTCGCTCTTCCGGACGGGACGCGGGCGACACTGATTCTCGCGGAACCGATCACGCCGCAGCGCATTGCCACCCTGGAGGACGCGCTGCCGGCCTTCTTGCGCGCATTGCGGGAGCAAGCGGGGGCGCTCGAGTACGACTCCTGGCGCAATGCGCTCTGACGCGTCACCCCGGAGCGACACGGCTGCCAGCCTGTACCAGCGGCTCGGCGGCGCCGACGGCGTCGCGGCGATCGTCGACGACATCGTCGACCGCCATGCGGTCAACCCGGCGCTCGCGCGACGCTTCGCCGGCAAGGACCTGCCGCAGATGAAACGCCTGGGCGCGCAACTCGCGTACGCCGGTACCGGCGGGCCACAAGCCCGCTCGACGCAGTGGCTGCGGTCCGTCTACGCCGACCTGGCCATCGACGAGCGCGAGTTCGGCGCCACCATGCAGGACATCCTCGCGGCACTACACGCGCAAGGCGTCGCTTCGGCAGAAGTCAACGAGGTGGTTGCGATCCTGTTCGCTCTCCAGACGGAGGCCGCCTGTCCCGACCGCACTTCCCTTTCCCAACCCGACGGAGTCACCGAATGAGGAATAGTCTGATACTGATTGCCCTTGCCACTGCTGGGCTTGCAGCGACCGCATCGGCGCAGCAACCGCCGGTATCGTGGACCGCCGGCGACCCGGGCCTGAAGTGGGCACCCTGCCCCCCGTTCCTGCCGAAGGGCTGCGAGATCGCGGTGCTCCGCGGCGATCCTGCCCGACCGAACGTCGACATCTTCTTCAAAGTGCCGGCAAAGGCCTCGATCCCGCGTCACTGGCACACGTCGGCGGAGCGCATGGTGCTGGTTTCCGGAGAACTGCACGTTACCTACGATGGCCACAAGACCGCCGTGCTTAAGCCGGGCAGCTACGCGTATGGACCGGCGAAACTTCCGCACACGGCGCAGTGCAGGGACGCCGGCCCTTGCATCCTGTTCATCGCTTTCGAGTCGCCGCTGGATGCCGTGCCGACGGACAACGCTTCCGGTGGCAAGTAACTACTTGGGCGCCGGCAGCGTTCCCTTCTCGTAGATCTCGAAGCCGACCGGCGGCTGGATCCACGGGTGCGCCGAGCGGAACCAGCCGAAGCGGTTCACCGTGACGCTCTTCGGATCGTCCAGCGTGCCGACGCCGATGGCGCGCAGCCCGGGCAGCGCCTCGACGGTCCAGGTGACCTGCGTGCCGCAGGTGGCGCAGAATTCCACGCGGATGTAGCGACCGGTTTCGTCGGAGCGGTGCTCGTAGGTGCGCCGCTCCCCGTCTTTTAGGAATTCGACGTCCTCCTGCCTGAAGTACGCGCCGAGGCCGAAGGCGCTGCCGGTGCGCCGCTGGCAGAACGTGCAGTGGCACGCCGAGCCGCGCACCGGCTTGTCCTTCACCCGGTAGCGCACCGCGCCGCAGAGACATCCCCCTTGCTGATCCATTTGTTCTCCCCCAATTCCGTACCGGGTACGGAATTATTCAACCCGCACGTTCGCAGCCTTGACCACGCCCGCCCAGCGCGCGAGATCCGCCTTCACCTGCTCGCCGAACTCCGCCGGCGAATTGCCGACCGGCTCGATGCCGAGGACGGCGTAGCGCTCCTTGACGAAGGCGGACTGCAGCACCACTGCCAGCTCCTTGTGCAGTCGTTCGATCACCGGGCGTGGCGTCTTGGCGGGAGCGAAAATGCCGACCCACGAGGAGACGTCGAAGCCCTGCAGGCCGCTTTCCTGGAACGTGGGTACGTCGGGAAGCGCGGAGGAGCGCTTGGCGCTCGGCACGCCCAGCCCGACGAGGCGGTTGCCGCGGACGTATTGCTGCGCCGTGGCGATGGCGGTGAAGACGAGCGGGATCTGGCCGCCGACCACGTCGGTGATGGCCTGCCCGCCGCCCTTGTAGGGCACGTGCTCGAGCTTCGCCCCGGTGCGCAGCTTAAGCTGCTCGCCGACGAGGTGCGGCGTGCCGCCGGTGCCGGACGTGCCGTAGGAGAACGGCTTGTTCTTGGCCTGCGCGATGAGCTCGCCCAGGTTCTTCACGCCAGCCGACGGATGCGCGACGAGGATGAGCGTGGCGTCGCCGAGCTTGGTCACCGGCGCGAAGTCGCGCATCGTGTCGAACGGGATCTTCGGGAACACGTGCGGGTTGATGACCATCGTGCCGTCGAAGCCGAGGAGCAGCGTATAGCCGTCGCCTTCGGACTGCGCCACCTGCTGCGTGCCGATGTTGCCGCTAGCCCCCGGCCGGTTCTCCACCACCACCTGCTGCCCAAGGCGCTGGCCGAGCGGCTCGGCGACCACGCGCGCGCTGTTGTCGGCGACGCCGCCCGGGCTGAAGGGCACGATGATGCGCAGGGGCTTCGCCGGCCACTCCTGCGCGCCGGCCGCGGCGCCAAAGGTCAGTAGAATCAAGCCCAGCAGTCTTTTCACCGTTCACTCCCGTTGAAAGTCGAATTGCGCTATGCGCCGCTGCCCGTCATCGGCGCCATCGCCGTGCATTACTGGTTCGTCGTGTGCGACGACGCCGGCGCGCGCCATCGCTGGGAAGTATGGCAGACCGCGGACGCCGGCGGCACCAGCTATGGACATGTGCATTGCGACCTGAAGCCGCCCGAAGCCGACGTCGGCGGCGGGCCGTCGCGCCTCGAGGCGCAATGGGAAGGCAGCGAGGCCGAGCACATCGCCGCCGTGCTGAACGACGCGCGCTCATACCCCTGGTGCGGCAAGTACCGCTATTGGCCGGGGCCGAACAGCAATAGTTTCGTCGCCTGGGTGCTGCGGCGCGCGGGCATCCGGTACGCTCTGCACTGGAAGGGAATCGGGGAGAGATGGGCGAAGCTCGCACCGAAATAAAGACCACCACGTGCTACATGTGCGCGTGCCGCTGCGGCATCCGCGTGCATCTCAAGGACGGGGAGCTCGCCTATATCGACGGCAACCCGTCGCACCCGCTGAACAAGGGCGTGATCTGCGCGAAGGGCGCGGCCGGCATCATGAAGCAGCGCTCGCCGGCGCGCCTCACGCGGCCGCTGCGGCGAAAAGCGAATTCCGAAAGGGGAAAGGCCGACTTCGAGCCCATCTCCTGGGACGAGGCGTACGCGATGCTGGAAGAGCGCCTGCGCCGCATCCGCGCCACCGACCCGAAGAAGTTCGCCTTCTTCACCGGCCGCGACCAGATGCAGGCGCTGACCGGCCTGTTCGCGCGCCAGTTCGGCACGCCGAACTACGCCGCGCACGGCGGCCTGTGCTCGGTGAACATGGCCGCCGGCATGATCTACACGATCGGCGGCTCGTTCTGGGAATTCGGCGGGCCGGACCTG